>QHYQ01000288.1 GCA_003224175.1 Acidobacteriota bacterium | reverse complement strand
GCCGCGCTGCTGGAGGCCATGCAGGAGCTTTCCTGCACGGTTCGAGGGAATCATTATCAACTGCCAACTCCCTTTTTCGTTTTGGCTACGCAAAACCCGATTGAACTCGAAGGCACCTATCCCCTGCCGGAAGCGCAGCTCGACCGCTTCCTGTTTAATACGGTGCTGGATTATCTGAGTGCTGATCATGAGGTGCAAGTAGTGGACCTCACCACGGCCACGCGCGTGGCCCACGTTGAGGCGGTAACCAATGCCGAAGAGATTTTGGATTTCCAGCAACTGGTGCGCATGGTGCCGATCGCCGACACGCTGGCGCGGTACGTGGTGGACCTGGTTCGCGCTACCCGGCACCACAGTGGTCAGGCGCCCGACTTTATCAAGAAGTACGTCAATTACGGAGCAAGCGTACGCGCCGCGCAGTTCATTGTGCTGGCAGCAAAAGCGCGCGCCCTGTCGCGGCGCCGCTATCACGTGACGTACGACGATATCACCTCGCTGGCCATCCCCGTGCTGCGCCATCGTATCTTGCTGAATTTCCACGCGGAATCAGATCGCGTCGATTCAGACCAGCTTCTGCATCGATTGCTCGAGACTATGCCGCCGCCCTCGGGAGCCTGACGTGCAGCGATTTCTTGACCCAGCGGTTCTCGCAGGAATTTCGGGCCTGGACCTGGTAGCCAAAACGGTCGTCGACGGATTTGTGGCCGGTCTGCATCGCTCGCCCGATTTCGGCTTCAGTCAGGAGTTTGCCGAATACCGCGCGTATAGTCCCGGAGACGACCTGCGCCATGTGGATTGGAACGTCTTTGCGCGAACCGAACGCGCCTACCTGAAGCGCTATCGCGGCGAAACAAATACGCTGCTGACCGTTCTCCTCGATGCCAGCAGCTCCATGAGCTATTCATCGCACAAGATTACAAAAATGGATTACGCGCGCTACGTCGCGGCTTCGCTCTTTTACCTCACCACGCAGACGCAGCGCGACGCCGCCGGGCTGATCGTTTTTGACGACGAGGTGCGCACCTATATCCGCGCTTCCACACGCCAGGGACAGCTTAATCGGTTGCTCAGCGGCCTCGAAAATGCTGAACCACGTGCGCGCACCGACTACGCCAAACCCCTGCTTCACTTCCAGAATTTTCTGCGCAAGCGCGGAATGGTCGTCATCATCTCCGATTTCTTCGAGTCCCCGGAAACCATCGTCCGCACGGTCGAACCGCTGCGCTACCACGGAAACGAAGTCGTGCTCTTCCACGTGCTCGATCCCCAAGAGCTGAAGCCTGAGTTGGACGAGCCCGTTTTGCTGATCGATATGGAGACTCAGGAGAGCCTGGAGGTCACGCCGGAATACGGCCACGAGGAATACCGGCTCAAGGTGCAGTCTCACATTACGCAACTGCAGGACCGCGCGCGCAGCGCGGGCATGGATTATCACCTGCTCGTCACCAACCGTCCGCTCGATGGAGCGTTGCGCCAGTATCTGACGCTTCGCCAGGGGAGATACTGATGGGCTTTCTGGCGCCTTGGTTTCTGGCCGGTGCGGTGGCTGCGGGATTGCCCATCTACCTCCATCTGCTGCGGCGGCATAGGACCACGCCCCTTCCCTTCAGTTCGCTGATGTTCTTTGAGCGGCGCACGCAAAGCTCGATCAAGCACCGGCGCTTGCGCTATCTGCTTCTGCTCGCCTTCCGCCTGGCCGTGATTCTGCTGCTGGCCCTGGCCTTCGCCAATCCCTTCATCGAGCGCTCCGCCGCCAGCATCAGCGGCGACAAATTGGACTTGCTCGTCATCGACGACTCCTTCAGCATGCGCGCGGGAACGCGCCTAGCCGATGCCAAGCGGGACGCTCTGTCGGTTCTCGACGCGCGCAAGCCTTCCGAGCGCGCACAGGTAATGGCGCTCGGCTCTCAAGTTCACGTACTAACCGAACCTACGCAGGACTCCGGCGTGCTTCGTTCTGGCGTGAACAGCGTCCAGCCCACGGATACGCGAGCGAGCTTTGGCGAACTCGCGGGCACCTTGCGCTCAATGGCCGAAACTGTGCACACGCCCATCGAACTGCACTTATTCAGCGACATGCAGCGAAGTGCCATGCCGGGCAGTTTCGCGGAAATGGCGCTGCCCGGAAACGTTTCTTTGGTGCTGCACTCGGAAGCCAGAGGCTCGGAACCGAATTGGACGGTGGAAAGCGTCAGCGCGCCAGGCGAGGTCTTCGACCCCAAGAAATCGCGCGTGCAGGCCGTGATCTCCGGCTATCATACTCCCGCCGCGAAGAGGAGCGTTTCGCTCGTGGTGAACGGGAAAGCCATCGCCACACAAACGGTGGACGTTCCGCCCGAGGGACGCGCCAGCGTGGAGTTTTCTTCTCTTGACGTTCCTTACGGCCTCACACGATGTGAGGTGCGCATTGATTCCGCGGATTCTCTGCCCGCTGATGATGCCAGTCTCTTTGCGGTGAAGCGGTCCGACCCCCGCAAAGTCCTCTTTGTCTACGAATCGAACGATACCCGCTCACCCCTTTACTTTCGCGCCGCGCTCACCTCCGCGGCCGAATCCGCCTTCAATCTCGAGACGGTGACCGTGGATCGCGTGGCAAACGCGCAGCCCGCCGGCCATGACTTTGTCGTGCTGTCCGACGTGGCCTCACTGCCGTCGTCGTTTGAGAGCGCGCTCACCAACTACGTCAAAGCGGGCGGCAGTGTTTTCGTGGCTGCGGGAACCTCTGCCGCACGCCATCCGCGCATCCCCATCTTCGGCGACACCATCACCGATTCCCGCTACTACTCCCGCGAAGGCGCGCGCTTCCTGACCGTGGGCCAAACGGATCCATCCTACCCCTCTGTCGAAAAAGCAAACCGTTGGGCCGGCGTGAAATTTTATTTCGCGGTGCGTGTGGCGGGAACGGATGCGCGTGTAGCCGCCCGTCTGACCGATCAAACGCCGCTGCTGCTGGAAAAGAAGATCGGTGAAGGCCGGGTTCTGTTGTTCGCTTCGGGCCTGGACAATTTCACCAACGATTTCCCGCTGCACCCCGTTTTTATTCCCTTCATTGATCAGACCGCGCGCTACCTTTCCGGGATGGAAACGCGCGCCGGGTCGCGAATCGTGGATTCGTTCCTTGAACTGCGCACGGCCAAGGAGCAGTCTGTAGGAGTGGAAGTTATCGATCCGGACGGCAAGCGGCCGCTCTCTCTGAAAGAGGCAACGGCCGCACAGTCGTTCCAGCTGACGCGGGCCGGTTTTTATCAACTCCGCTTGGCTAACGGTCGTCAGGATCTTGTCGGAGTCAATGCGGATCGCCGCGAATCCGACCTTGATGTGGTTCCCAAGGATATCCTGGCGCTTTGGACGGGAAACACAGGGACCTCCTCTCCGGAGGCCTCCAGCGGCACTGTAGCGCAAGACCAGAAAAAGCCCTATAGCCTCTGGTGGTACGCCATGTTGCTATTGCTGGTGGCGGCCATTGCAGAATCCCTGCTTTCGAGTCAATATTTAACGATGTCGCGGGAGGAGCCATGACGACTCGGGACCACTTGGACTCGTATATCCAGCAATTGCAAAGGCGCTTGCGCATCGGCGCGGTGCTGAGGGGAACTGCCATCTTCGCCTCGGTTGCGCTCGCGCTGACGATGATTCTGGTCCTGCTTGCCAATCACTTCGCCTTCGCGTCATGGACTCTGACGGGTGCCCGCCTCGTGTTGCTGGTCTCGCTGGCCTTGGCTATCGGATTTGGCTTGGCCCTTCCTATCTATGGACTCAATCGGCGGCGTGCTGCGGGTAAGGCGGAAAGCGTTTTTCCGCAATTCGAGCAACGGCTTGTTACCTATGCCGAACGGGATGTGGCAAAGAAAGAGCCTTTCATCGACCTGCTGGCCGCCGATACCCTGGAAATGTCGCACGACGCCCAGCCAAGGCAACTCGTTCCCGGCACAACACTGCTGGCATCGATTGGAATCGGTTTGGCTTCGCTCGGAGTGCTGGTGTGGCTGGTGCTTGCCGGGCCTGGCTATCTGGGCCATGGCGCTGCGCTGATATGGACCGGAGCCGGCCACGTCTCCGGCCCCCTCTATGAATTGCGAGTCTCGCCCGGCGACGTGGCAGTTCGGCGAAATTCCGACCAGCTCATCACCGCCCAATTGGCCGGCCTGCAGACGCCTACTGCTCGCCTGTACGCGCGCTTCCAAAGCGCCTCGAAATGGGAGCAGGTGGCCATGCAGCCGCAGCCGGGCGGCTCCGGATTCCAATTCCTCTTCGCGGGCTTGCCGGAGGGCGTCGAATATTACGTCGAAGCCGGCCCGCTGCAATCGCGCCACTTCAATCTAAAGGTAGTTGATCTGCCCTCGGTCAAACAAATTCGCGTGACCTACCGGTTCCCCTCCTGGACAGGACTGAAAAACCAGATCGAAGAACACGGCGGCGACCTGCGCGCTGTGGAAGGTACCCAAGCTGACTTGGAAGTCCTGACGGATCGCCCGATGCGCGATGGCAGTCTCGTGGTGGATGACAAGCAGATCAAGCTTGGAGCCGGCGAAGGCAATGTGTACAAGGGTACGGTGCACATCGATAAGGACGGGCAGTATCACGTCGCCGCCAATGAACAGGGCGAGACTCTGCGCATCTCGGACGACTTTTTCATCGAAGCCCGGAAAGCCAATCCGCCGGAAGTGCGCCTCATCAAGCCGGGCGGTGATTATCGCGCCAACCCGATCGAGGAGGTCACCGTCGCGGTGAATGCCGACGGCGAGTTCGGCCTCAACGATGTCGCGGTGCATTATTCCGTCAATGGCAGCGACGAAAAAACCGTCAGCATGCTGAAGGAAAAGGGCTCCAAGCAAGTAGGCAACTCCACGGTCCTGTCGCTGGAAGATTTCAAACTCGTTCCCGGCGATGTCGTCAGCGTCTACGCAACCGCCAAGGACGCCCGGTCCGAATCCCGCACGGATATGTATTTCATCCAAGCTGACCCCTTCGAGCGCCAATTCTCGCAATCGCAACAGGCGGGCGGCGGCATGGGCGGTGGCGGAGGCTTCGGCCAGGGCGATCAGACGGATATTGCCCAGCGCGAAAAGGAGATCATCGCCGCCACCTTCAAGCAGAAAGGTGACAGCGATAAGAAACCCTCAAAACAAGAATCCGCGGAAAATGGCAAATTCCTCTCCGGCGTACAGGCCAAGCTGCGCGATCAAGCGCTCTCGCTGGCCGCCCGCCTGCAACGGCGCGAGTTGAGCGACGCGAATCAGGAGTTCAGCGATTTCGAGAAGGACATGACCGCGGCGGCGGCGGCCATGGCTCCCGCTGCGGAAAGGTTACAGCAGCAGAAGTGGAGCGACGCGCTGCCTGAGGAGCAGAAGGCGTTGCAGCACCTGTTACGCGCCGAAGCCACCTTCCGGGAAATTCAGGTGGCCTTCGGAGCGAGAGGAGGAGGCGGCGGGGCCGGCGGAGCAGGTCGCGATCTATCCAGCCTGTTCGACCTCGAACTGGATACGGAGAAAAATCAGTACGAGACCGGCCAAACGGCCAACTCGGCAAATCAGCGCGCTCAGGAAATCGATGAGGCCCTGCAGAAGCTGGAGAAGTTGGCTCGCCGCCAGGAAGAGCTGGCGCAGCAGCAACGCGGCGGCAATCAGAGCTACCAACAGCGCTGGCAGGAGGAGATGCTGCGGCGCGAGGCCGAGGAACTGCAGCGGCAAATGGAACAACTGGCCCGCAACCAGCAACAACAACAGGGCAATCAACAGGCTAATCAGCAGGGCGGGCAGCAGCAGAGCGGCCAGCAAGGTGGTCAATCGCAGAGCGGCCGTTCGGGCACGAATGGTCAGCAGAGCGCAAATGGCACGCCGAATGGCCAGGCATCGGCCGATAACCGCATGCAAGAAGCGCTTGATCGCCTGCGCCAGGCCCAGGAGGACATGGCTCGCGCAGCTTCGCAGAGTCAACCAAATGATGCCGCCGCGCGCCGCGCCGCCGAACGCTTGCAGGAAGCTTCCAACCTGCTGAGCGGACTCCAACAGCGAGAGGCCTCGCAGCAGATGGACGCCATGGCCCGCGAAGCGGACCGGCTTCAAAAAGAGGAGCAGGATCAGGAAGCGCGAATGCGGCAGATGTTTGCGCGCGGCAACACGGCGGACGGCTTGAGCCAAAGCGATGAGCAATCCAGACTCGCCGACGATCGCCAACAAACCGGGGATGCGCTCGGCCGGCTCGAAAAACAGATGCAGGAAGCTGCGCGAGGACTTGGCGCGACTCAGCCGAATTCCGCCAACAAATTGCGCGAAGCCCTCGGCGGCATGGAGCAGGACGACCTGCAGAGCCGCATCAAGAAGAGCGCTGACTGGATTCGCCGCGGAATCGATCCAACGCAAAATGGCAAGGACACAACGATCCCCAATGGCATGCAGCGACTGGACGATCAGCTGCACCAGGCGCAACAAGCCTTCAATCGCCAGCAACAAAATCCGCAGGAAGCCCTCAATCAAATCGAGCGGCTTCGGAGCCAAATGGAAGCCTTGGCGCGCGGCATGAGCAATGCCGCGGGGCGCAACGGGCAGCAGGGCCAACCCGGACAGCCTCGCCAAATGGACCAGCTTGGCAGAAATCAAGGCGGCCAAGCCGGTCAGCCCGGTCAACCTGGGCAACCGGGCCAGCAAGGCAATAACCAGGCCGGTGGCGGTCCCAGTTCGCCCGGCTCACCCAGTGGCGGACCGAACGGCGGACCAATTGGCGGCCCGCGCGGCGGCACTTGGGCCGGCGGCTACGGCCCGATCGATCGCCAATGGTACGGCGGCGATACCGGCGGCTATTGGCCGCAGGGTCGCGAAACGCAGCCGGTACCCTCTACGCCCGAGGAAATTCAGCGCGCCTACCAGGAAGCCATGCGCGAGCTGAACGCACTCCGTCAGAGCTTCCAGGGCCAACCGGCGCCCTTGGCCGACCTCCAGGAACTGATTCGCGAGATGCAGCGCCTCGATCCCAGCCGCTTCCCCGGAAATCCGACCATGCTCGAGGAGCTGCATGATCAAGTTCTCACCAGCGTGGATAAGCTCGAGCTGCGGCTGCGACGCCAAGAGGACGACAACGATGCCGGCCAAATTCGTAGTGGCGATTCACTGCCCGTTCCGGCGGGATACCAGGACTCGGTGGCCGATTATTTCCGGCGCCTGAGCAAGAACCCCAGCAACAATCCGTAACCATACAGAGTAGCTCGGCGAATTGGCTGCTGAGTTTGCCCGCAGCCAATTCCCCTACTCGCGGCTTGCGCCGAGCTGCCACTACATTCTCCCGGCCCGTTTAAGCTCTTACTTCTGACGCGATAGCCTCGCCGACTTCCTTCGTCCGCGCTTTGCCGCCGATATCGGCGGTGCGCGGACCAGTTCCTGCCAAAACGCTCTCGATCGCGCGCTCGATGGCGCCAGCAGCGGCCGATTCACATAGATGATGTAGCATCATGGCTGCGGACCAGATTTGGCCGATGGGATTGGCTATTCCTTTGCCAGCGATGTCCGGCGCGGAGCCATGCACGGGCTCGAACATGGAAGGAAATTTTCGTTCGGGATTGAGGTTTCCTGAGGGCGCGATTCCTATTGAACCGACCACGGCAGGGCCCAAATCCGAAAGAATATCGCCGAAGAGGTTTGAACCCACCACTACGTCAAACCAGTCCGGATGGCGCACGAAATGCGCGCTCAGAATATCAATATGAAACTGGTCCGTGCGGATGTCGGGATATTCCTTCGCCACCGCGGCGAAGCGTTCATCCCAGAAAGGCATGGTGTAAATGATGCCGTTTGATTTCGTCGCCGAAGTGACGTGGCGCCGCCGCGACTTCGCCAGCTCAAAAGCATAACGAATAATGCGGTCGCAGCCTCGGCGCGTGAAGACCGACTGCTGCACGGCAAATTCATCTTCCGTGCCGGAATAGAGCCTTCCTCCGATATTGGAGTATTCGCCTTCGTTGTTTTCGCGTACGACGACAAAATCGATTTGGCCGGGAGGAAAATTCTTTACGGCGGGCTCAATGCCGGAAAGCAACCGCACCGGCCGAAGGTTTACGTATTGCTGGAATTCGCGGCGAATGGGAATCAGCAGGCCCCACAGCGAGACGTGATCGGCCACACTTGGGTGGCCTACTGCGCCCAGGAAAATGGCATCGAAGGCTCTGAGCTGTTCCAGTCCGTCTTCCGGCATCATGCGTCCGGTTTTCAGATAGCGCTCGCAACTCCAGTCGAACTCCTTCCAGGAGAGCGAAAACCCGAAGCGGCGCGCCGCTGCCTCGGCGACGCGAATTCCTTCCGGCACCACTTCCCTGCCAATGCCATCGCCGGGAATGGTTGCGATCTTGTAGCTTTTGGAGGACGCGGCGGTCATGTCAGAAAGCAGATTCCTCGTCGTCCGCACTTTGTTGTCGCGCAACTCCGCTTACGTGGACTTGCGCAGAAAAAGCGCGGACTCCTCCGAATGACACCGGCTGGGCACTGCGCATAGTTAGGAAGTTAGCAAGCCGGTCAATTTGCTCATGTCGGGCGCGGCCTCGAGCGTTTTGACGAAATTGATCACGCTTTCGGCCTTTTCCTTCGGCCATTTCGCGAAGTCGGCGCAGCCTCTGAATTTGTCGGCGACTTCCTCGAAGCTCATGGGATTCGCCGGGCCGCCTTTGGCAAAATCCGCGCGAGCTGGAATGACTCGACCGTCTTTCAGGTGCACCTTCAGAAGGCTGGTCATCTTATCGAAGCCCGCCGCCTCGGCTTCCGGATCGACGTAGAAATTCACGCGCTTGATCATCTCTTGAACATCGGGCCGCTGAACCACCGCGTCTGTGTATTCATTCAGTCCAGCTTTGCGGTCGAGAAGCAGAATGCTCAAGCCGAATTCCATGCTGAACTTGGCCTGGAGGCCGGTGGTTGGGCGGTGATGATAAAGCGTGGTAGTGAGGTTGTGGCTCGTGCCGATATCGATTTTCTCTACGTCTGCTGGCTTTAGGTCGTTTTTGCGAATAATGCCGAGCATTTCGCCCATCGCGGGATGCGTCAGAGAGCCGGAAGGAAATGGCTTGATGGAGACTCCGGGAGAAGCAAAGGTCCAAGGATTGCCGAGCCGATTCACGATCGAACCGGGGTCGAAACCGCCGCCGGCGGCCTGAAAGAAACCGAGCGCCCCTTCCAGGATATCGGGCGCAGCGGTCCAGCCCAGCGCCGCAAGATCGACGGCAACAGTGCCGTTTTCGGCCGCGTGCCCCGCGTGGAACGGCTTGGTCATGGAGCCGAAATTGTCGCGCAAGCCTCCCCCCTCAGCCGCTGCTACGCCCAGGGCGTAGGCGGTCTTCTGGGCGTCGAGGCCGCGCAGTCTGGCGCACGCCGCCGCGCTGCCGAAAGAGCCGCAGGTGCCCGTAGAATGAAATCCATCGTTGTAATGGCGGGGATCGATCGCCTCCGCAATTTTCGATTCGACCTCCACACCGAGGTGATACGCGAGCATGAAATCCTTGCCGGAGCGCTGGCTGAGCTCAGGCGCCATCACCGATGCCGAGCCGGCCAGCGCCAGGCCGAAGCCGTCCAGGATAGACTTCCGACCCAACTCCAGCACGTCGGCAGGAATATCGCCATATTTCGTGTTTACGATGAACTCGGAGACATATTTGGTCAGCCCCGGCGCCTTGGGGAAAGGCGCGCTCTCCGCAGCTCGCGGCGATGCGGCGAGCCGCTCGTTCCCGGCTGCCAACGCGGCCACGGCCAGCGAACTCTTGACGAAATCTCGGCGGATCATTGTGATACTCCTCCAGGTTGCGTGCAGCTCAGAACTCTAACATTGTAACTGGCTCGGGTGCTACCACCCCTCCCCCCTCTCCCTTTTTCACAAGTGTTCATTCTGCGTGTCTTAGGCCCTAGCATTTGCAAGTGCGCATTTTACGTGGCTTGCAGGCAACTTTTGCAAGCGGCATAGGAGTTCGCCTGAAGGCGGCCGCTGCAAACCCAAAGCCCGCATAGACTCTCCCCTAGTGTTTTTTTGCAAGTGTTCATTCCGCATGGCTTTAAGTCTAATAATTCATAAGTGTTCATTTCACGAATGTTGCAGGCGGCTTTTGCGTAAGTGTTCTTTTTGCTTCCGTTAGCTTCGGAGCGATGGATTGTGCCGGAAAGAGCGATCGGGGCCTGCGTGTCTCTGGGGCCATCGCGAATAGAATTTGATCGCGTCGTGCGCGGAACGAAGAGAAAACCGAAAATGCCTGAACTAAACGCGAGAACTGAGTATACTATATTATCATCTGGTTAGCAATAGGTGTTGTGTGTTACTTATATAGTATAGAATAACCAGATTCATTCGAACGGGATTCATTCGAATGAGGCGGACGCGTAACTCCACCTCAAAGAGCCAGCCTTGAAGCCCTTGTCTGGCTGGCCGCTGACCTGGAGCCGAGCGCCGATTTGAATTGTTTGCTGATCGGATACGGTCCCAACCGTCGAGTAAAGAGGCCTCCAATTCAGCGTGCCGTCCTACTTTCTAAGTCGGGCAATTCATTAGCCGCGCCATCTCAGCGAATCGACAGAATGCATTTGCTAGTTGCATTTGCCGCGGCGTGCGGCACTCCGGCTCAAAGAGACGGGGGCTTCCCACTAAAATGACGTTTGACATTGCGCGCGAAGTCGCCACATTTAGTCGATTCAAGCTGTACAGAAATTCCATGCCCCTCGGCGCATCCTCTGGCGATGACGTAGTCAGCGAATAGATCACTACAGGTGCCTCTTGCCCCTGAAATTTACCCACCGTCCCGATCCGCATCTTCGGGAGCCGTAGCGACAAATCCGCCACCTGCGCGTTATACGGCGCCACGAATCAAGATATCTTCTTCCTTCAGCCGCCGACTATTCCCCGCGCTGTAAAACCATCTCACGTCCGGTTTGAGCAATCCGTTCACAATCCCGCCAACGACCTCTACTTCCTCTGCGCACGAGTTTCGGTTTCCCTCATGCTCCACGGGAACAAACCACAACCCAGCACCGCTCAGCCATGCATGGCCTTCTAAAACCCGGCTCCGCGCAATGGCATGCGAACTCAGCTTGTCCTCATAAAAAACAGATGAGGTAAACTTGCAGACCTCTGGATGCAATCTCCAGCTTTCAGGTAATAGAAATCCCATGTCCTCCGGAATTGTCTTCCGCCCATTTCTCGGCTCCGTCCGGGTGACTCCCCTTCAAAGGCCGCTCCAGCTGCTGCGGATCACCGAGCAGAACAAGCTTTTTTGCCGCCTGTGAGACCGCAAGAACATCCGCTAAAGACATCTGGCCGGCCTCATCGATGAAGAGGACGTCCACTGCTTCAAAGGCTGGCTCGGGCGACCACAGCCAAGACGTGCCACCGACAACGTTGGCTTTGCCGGAGCACAGTGCCGCCCAGGCCTCTTTATTGTCTTTTTTTGCGACGGCAACACGGTCGCCTTCCTCGCCATTGTCGTTCCGATGCATGCACCGTACTCCGGCCAGGTTTTTATCGCGCGCCGCTTCAACCACATCCTCGAGCAATTTGCGAATCACTTTGTGGCTCAGCGCCGTGATGCCAATCTTTTTCCCTCGTTTCACCAATTCGCAAATCATCCGTGCGCCCGTATAGGTTTTGCCCGAGCCGGGAGGCCCTTGGATCGCAAACACCGAATCTTCCAGAGCTAACACAATTCGGCTCGCGGTGTTTTCGGGTCTTTCCGAAGCCAGCGGCACCAGCTTTTCTCCACCCACTAGTCTCGGGGGCTTTCGAAGCAACATATCTCGGCCCGCCCTATAGCGCCCCGGTGCATCGATCCCCTTCGCCGCTGCCCATTCGCCTATCCGATACAAGGAGCCCGCCTGTGCATCTGTCCGCAGTGGAGAGTCCCACATGTAGACCGTCGGCGGATGGACGGCGACGGTTTTTTTCGTTTTCTTGATGTCGACGACGCCGTTTATGTGGTCGATGGCGACGACCTCGCCGGTCTTTTCATCTCCGAAATACACGGCCTTGCCAGTTCGCACGTTATTCTTTTGCGGGTCAAACAAATAGCGGTCGGTCGGCACTTGTTTCCCAGCATCGATTCTTTTCACAAAGCGTAACTTGGTCAGACCCACTCGCTCGTCGAGTAGCTCTTCATCGTCTAAGTCCGCCAACCGATAGCCTTCTTGCCACGCCCTCTTGTCCTCGCGGCGATGCCAGCTTAGAAGCTGCGCCAGTAGCCACTGACCGGACTGTGCTTCGGACCGGGCCTCTGGATCGGTGGGAATATTGTCACAAAGCCGCTCTGTCAGCGCGGCCGCTCGGTCCAATTTCTCTTGCAGCTTCTCCGAAGGATCTCCACTCTTTTCTGGAAGCCTAGGTACGCTCGTTCCTCTGTCCACCAGCTTCCTCCGCTCCTCCTCAAGCCAATCCCGCAAGCCTGACGCAGAAAGGCAATCCTCACGGTTGTATCCCTCCATTACTTTGCGAACAGAGTCCGGCAACTCCTCGTCTCCCCAGCCCAACTCTAGCCGGTGTTCCACGTATCGCATCGCGACGCGTGATTCATCGAGAGGCGTCCTTCGCTCGAATCCATAGAATGGTTCTACCTTCTTAAGAGAATATTCTTCCACGCTCGCCCGTAGCCCTTGCTTGAAAACCTGATGCAAATCAACCAGCACCGACGCGCGCAGAAGCCTGTCCACCTCGTCTTCTCGGGTCGCATGCATTCCCATCAATCGCTTCAGTGCTCCCGGCTCATACGCTCCAAAGTGGTACACATGCGTCCGGGGATTCGCTTTCCAACGAGAGATGATCTCGTCCACCAGCCACTCGAAGCCCTTCCTCTCCTCGTCACGGTTCAATGCCCATCGCTTTTCATAACTCAGTTCGCCGGCATTCTTAAATGCAAACCCGAAAAGATATTGCAGCCCCGATTCACCAACGAACGGGTCACCCTCTAGATCCAAAAATAGATCGGCCGGCGAAGGCTCGGGTAGTCTGCAAAGACCCATTCCTTCGACCGCTGGCAAAAGTGGTTCATGCACCAGCTTCTTCTCCGTGCGTCCCTGCACCTGAACGCGCGCTTGTTCCCGCACGCGCTCGATTGCCTCTCGCGAGCCATGATCAGGCTTCTCCTTAAGCGGTAGTGGCAATACTGCCAGTTTTGCCATTGTGTCCGTGGTCCATTCTTCCAATTGGTTGCGCTGTTGCCGCCGAATTCCGGCTACCAATGACAAATGATCGTCTCCGCGCCTCTGCGCGTCGCATTCGCGAAACCAGCGGCACACGTCACAGTGGGGCACGGGCTCCGGATAGGTCCCATTACTGTCGCCGTTCTGCATCCCTAGCTCCAACCGAGACTTGACGTATCGGAAGTACGCCGCATAATCCGTCACACGATAGGCTTCACCCTCAAAATCTTTCCCAGGAGGAATGACCGACATCCAATCCGGCCAACACCCCTGAGCCTTTTCAAGCAGCTCTGAGTACAGCGACAGCTGCAAATAGTAGCCGCCTTCGTTTCTGGCGCGAGCTTCGTATCCGCCACTTCATACGCCCAGTCCCAATTCGGGGTGCGCTTAGCCACGCGCCTTAATACGTCAGGCCGGCCAAACCATCTCCCGTCAGCTAGTGCACCTTGCGCAATGACCTCCGCGCCCTGTTTCATCAGCCGTAGCGTTTCTTCAATAACCTTCTTCTCATCCTTGATATCTGCGAGGTTCGCTACAGCCACCCCTTTCTGCTGCACCAAATAATCAAGGTAGGCCGTTTCGTGTTGCTTACCGAGTTCCCGAATAACTACAAGGTTGGGGCGCCGCCCAATCCGGCGCCCTTTTCTCGCCACGCGCTACCCGCAAATCCAACGTAGTCACATGTCGGCAAGCCAAGTGATTGCTCCGGTCGGTTGCTGATAGACGAATTTTTGCGGCTAGGGCTTTCATCTGTAGCGCACCCTACGGATAGCAATGGATATTCGAGAGTTTACGCTCATCCTGTTTTGTTTATCCCTTTTTCGCTTGAGGCTCTCGTCGATGACCAGGTGCATCGAATAGCAGGACCAGGTGCACCGAGAGGCAAGTCGATTCGCAGGAGGTGGATATGGCTCGCGGAAGATCGAACAAATGCAAGCATCTATGGTGCTCGTGCCTGGCTACCGAAGGCAGCAATTATTACAGCCCGCAATGCGAAGCAGTGAAAGATGCGCCTGACATTGACTGCCGTTGCACTCATGCCGGCTGCAAGGGCCGGGCTCATTAGTACGATAAATCTGGCGGATGGCAGCAAAACGCAAATCAAAGCGGGCGCGTGGACATCATCCCTATTTCTGCTCTAATAGAAACAAGCTAAAATAAATCAGATCAGCTAAGGAACTCTTGCCTATGGGAGTTTGCCAGATGGAAAAACAGATCCAAAAGCAAACCGAGAGGGTGGAGAAGACAGACTCGGAATGGCGCCAACAGCTGACGGACGAAGAGTATCAGGTGACCCGCAAGAAGGGCACGGAGCCGGCGTTCAGCGGTAAATACTGGAACACCCAGAAACATGGTGTCTTCCGCTGCGTTTGCTGCGGCGAGCCGCTGTTCAATTCGGACACGAAGTATGACTCCGGCACGGGCTGGCCCAGTTTTTATGCGCCGATCGACGAATCCAAAGTGGAACTCGAAACCGATGAGTCCTACGGAATGATGCGCACGGAAGTAATGTGCAGGCGTTGCGAAGCGCATCTCGGGCACGTATTCCCGGATGGCCCGAAGCCGACGGGCTTGCGCTTCTGCATCAACTCCGCCGCCTTGCGGCTGGAAGAAAACGAAAAGAAGTAACCGGAAAAAATAGGTAACCCGCCTCGCCTCGATCGCGCGCGGCACGCTCTTGACGAGGCTGCGCATTTTCGCTACAGTTCCTTGGCTATGAATATGCGCGGGTATCATCATCGTCACCACCATCATCACGGCGGCGAGCCGTGCCCGCGGAGGTTTGAGTAGCCGAAACTTAAAAGCTCTCATTGACCCGCTGGCGCGGTAAACGCCCAGCGGGTTTTTTTTTGGATTTTCGTGTGCGACGAAGGCTTCTGCCCGGACGTGGCGGCGGCTTTCGCTTAGGAGGCCGGATGAATCTCGACTTTGCCAAGCTCAATGGGCTGATTCCCGCGATTGTTCAAGACGCGCGGACGGGCGAGGTGCTAATGCTCGGTTTCATGAACGAGCAAGCGTATGAGGCGACGCGCGCGAGCGGCACAGCGACGTTTTACAGCCGCACGCGCGGCAAGCTTTGGCGTAAGGGAGAACAGAGCGGCCACACTCTGCGCGTTCGCGAAGTGCGCGTGGACTGCGACGCCGATACAATCCTGGTGCGCGTCGAGCCGGCAGGCCCGGGCGTCTGTCACGAAGGATACCGAAGCTGCTTTTTCCGCCGCCTTCGCGATGACGGCGCGGTGGACGTCGTAGAGGAACGCGCCTTCGATCCAAATGCTGTTTACGGCGGGGAGTCGCGCCAATGAGACCGCTGAAACTCGGCTTGCCCAAAGGCAGCCTTCAGGATGCCACGCTGCAACTGCTGGCGCGCGCCGGATGGCGCGTCACCGTGAGCTCGCGCAGCTACTTCCCCTCCATCGATGATTCCGAAATCACCTGCATGCTCGTACGCGCCCAGGAGATGGCTCGCTACGTGGAAACGGGTGCGCTCGATGCCGGCATCACCGGCCGCGATTGGGTGCTGGAAACAGGCGCGGAAGTCAAAGAAATAGCCGAGTTGCTTTACGCGAAGCAGAGCCTGGCGCCGGTGCGCTGGGTGCTGGCCGTTCCGGAGAACGCGCCGGCGCAAACGGCGCGCGATCTCGAAGGCAAAGTGATTGCCACAGAAGTTGTGAATCTCACGAAGAAATACCTGGCTCGCCACGGCGTGCAGGCCCGCGTCGAGTTCTCCTGGGGCGCGACCGAGGTCAAGGTTCCGCAACTTGCCGATGCCATCGTGGAGATCACCGAAACCGGCTCCTCGCTGCGCGCGAATCGGCTGCGCATTATCGATACCGTGCTGGAATCCCGCACGGTATTTATCGCCAATCCTGCCGCGGCGAAGGATCCCTGGAAATGCGAGAAAATTTCCAATGTCGTCCTGCTCCTCCAGGGCGCGATTGCCGCATACAACAAGGTTGGCATCATGCTCAACGTACGGCGGGAGCATCTCGACGGGGTGTTGCAAGCGCTTCCGGCGCTCAAAAATCCGACGATCTCCACGCTCTCCGATGCCGATTGGGTGGCAATCAATACGATTGTGGACGAGGACGTGGTTCGGCACCTCATTCCCAGGCTGAAGGCCGCGCAGGCTCAGGGCATCGTGGAATATCCTCTCAATAAGATTGTGCTGTGATGCGAATTGTGCCGCTGACATCGCACGTAGAGGAAAAGATTCTCGCTGCGCGTCATCATCGCGACGCCGCAGCGGAATCCGTGGCTTCGCGCATCGTTGGCGACGTGCGGCGCCGCGGCGATGCAGCATTATCTGCCTGGACCCGGCGGCTTGACGGCGTCCGGCTCACGCCGAAAACCCTTTGGGTCAGTGCGCGCGAGCGGCAGGGCGCTTGGCGCGCAATTCCGCAGGAATTGCGTTCGGCGCTCAGGCATGCCGCACGCAACGTCCGACGCGTTGCGGAAGCGCAGCTGCCAAGGTCCTGGAGCATCGCTGTGGAGCCGGGCGTGCGCGTCGGACAGCGCATCATCCCGATTGATACGATTGGCTGCTATATTCCCGGCGGACGCTTCTCCCTAGTCTCAACTCTGCTGATGACCGTAATTCCGGCGCAGGTCGCGCGCGTGCGGCGCGTCGTGGTCGCCTGCCCGCGACCTAACGCGGCCTTGCTGGCCGCGGCGGAAATGCTTGGCCTCGAGGAAATCGCGCACATCGGAGGCGCCCAGGCGATTGCCGCGCTCGCCTACGGCACGAGATCGGTCCCCCGCGTGGACAAAACTTTTGGCCCCGGGAATCGGTTTGTGACAGCGGCCAAACGCCTCGTCAGTGCCGATTGCGCCATCGACCTGCTCGCCGGCCCTACTGAACTGCTGATCGTCGCCGCGAGCGGAAACCCCAGCTACATCGCGGCCGACCTTCTGGCGCAGGCCGAGCACGATCCCGACGCCTTGGCGCTATTGGTCACCACATCGCGCAAATTGGCGACGGCCGTGCGCGATGCTGTAGCCGGGCAACTCAGCCGCTTGCCGGATACGAATCCAGCGAAGCGATCGCTTGCCGACAAAAGCACTATCCTTCTCGCGCCGGATTCCGCCGCCGCGGTGCGATTCGCAAACCGCTTTGCTCCTGAGCATCTCAGCGTTCCTGGCGCTCAAGCGGAGCTCGCGCACCAGCTCCACGCCGCCGGCAGTGTGTTTCTTGGCCCCTGGAGTGCTCAATCCATTGGTGATTATGCCAGCGGCACCAATCACGTGCTACCTACCAGCGGAGGCGCCCGAACTCGCGGTGGGCTTTCCACTGCGGATTTTGTGCGCTGCACCAGCGTGCAGCGGGTTTCCGCTGCCGGTTTGCGCAGCCTTGGCCCGGTGGTGGCTGCCCTCGCCGACGCCGAGGGACTGGTCGCGCACCGACGCGCCGTCGAGGTGCGCCAGTGAGCCCATCTGCGCCCCGGAGGACACGGTCCGCGAGCCGGCCGACGCCTCTGGAAATACGTTTCCGTCCGTCGGTTAAGCGCATTCGCAATTACGAAGCGCCTGAAGAAGGGCGCGAGGGCAAGCTGCGGCTCGATTTCAACGAGAACACCATCGGCTGTTCGCCCGCCGTGATGCGCGCGCTGCGGAAAATCACGCCCGAGCAACTGGCCATGTATCCCGAGTATGAGAACTCGCTTCGCCGCCTGGCGGCGTATTTTGGCGTGCGGCCTTCGGAAATGCTGCTTACCAATGGCGTGGATGACGCGCTGCGCCTGTTCATGGAGGTCTTCATCGAGCCGGGCGATGCCGTACTCATTCCGGAACCAACCTTTTCGATGTATCGCTTTTTTTCGCAAGTGGCGGGTGCGCGCATCATTTCTGTTCGCTACGATGAAGAAATGCGCTTCCCTGGCCGCTGGTTTGGCGGCGCTGCGCATTGGCGCGCTCTTCGCGCGCGCCGACGTCATTTCGGCGATGCTGCGGGCGTTTACGCCGTATCCTGTAAATTCTCTCGCGCTCACCGCCGCGGAAGCAGCCGTGAGCGATGAGCGATTCCTGCGGGCCTACGCGCGGGAAGTTCTGGAAAGTCGTTCTCAGCTTGTAAGCGGGCTCGAGCAATTGGGAGCGCGCGTCTTCCCCAGCGCAGCCAATTTCGCGCTTGCCGACTTCGGCCCCGGTGGCACGCGTCTGGTAAAGCGGCTGGCACGCCGCGGAATCCTGGTGCGCGACCGCGCCTCGGAGTTCGGCCGCGACGGATTCATGCGCATTACAGCGGGTACGGTCCCGCAAACGAGGCGCCTGCTCCAAGCCATCAAGGAGGAGTGGTGAAGCTGGCGCCCAAACTGATCATTTTCGATGTGGACGGAGTTCTCGTCGACGTCCACGGCTCATTTCACCGCTCCATTCTTGACACCGTGAAGCATTTCACCGGCCGCCGTTTCACCTATGCACATATTCAGCAATGGAAACGCCGCTCCGGCTACAACGACGATTGGCGGCTCTCGACCGATTGGATTAATTCTCTTGGTGAGAAAGTCGAGTATGCGCAAGTAAGGCGCATCTTTCAGAAACTTTATTGGGGAACCAACGGAACGCGTGGGAACGTCTGGCGCGAACGATGGCTCGTGCCGACCCGCCGCCTGGAAGGCTGGGCGAAACGCGCCGAACTCGCGCTCTTCACCGGTCGGACACGGCGCGAGCTGCGCCACACGCTCGAGGAGTTTGGCTTCACCAAGCTCTTTCGGCGCGTCGTCACCATGGATGACGTGGAGCACCTGAAGCCGCATCCGGAGGGTCTGTTGCGCCTGCTCGATGGCGCGGATCCGTGTGAGGCGCTGTATCTTGGCGATAACCTGGACGACGCCTTGGCGTCGAAACGGGCAGGCGTTCCCTTCTTGGGCGTGCTGCGCCGCGGAAGTGAGGCGCGTCGGGTCCGTGCGGCGCAATTGCGGCGGCACGGTGCGCGCATCATTCTGCACAGCGCAGACGAGCTGGAGAAGTATTGGAAATGAGGCGCGCCAGCGTTCACCGTGTCACCAAAGAGACGAACATCCTGATTCGCATGAATCTGGATGGACAGGGCCGCGCGGATGTCTCTACGGGCATTCGGTTTCTCGATCACATGCTGGACCTCGTTGCGCGGCACGGAGCCATGGATTTGAAAATCGCCGCCAAAGGGGACCTCGACGTGGACCAGCACCATACCGTTGAGGACGTTGGCATCACATTCGGCGAAGCTACCGCCAAGGCCTTGGGTTCGAAACGCGGCATCCTCAGGGCCGGCTATTTCCTGATGCCCATGGACGAAACACTGGCCGCAGCGGCGATCGATTTCAGCGGGCGCGCGCATTGCGTCTGCGACTGGCGCTTTGCCGCCCAGCGTGTCGGCGATTTGCAAACCGAGCTGGTCGAGGATTTTTTTCGCGGTTTCGCGCAGGCCGCAGCGGCAAACGTGCACTTGCGGCTCATGTACGGCCGCTCGACGCACCACCAGGTGGAGGCACTCTTCAAGGCCTTCGCCCGTGCTCTGCGATTTGCCACGACGCGCGATCCGCAGCTCAAACGGGTGCTTCCTAGCACCAAAGGCCTCTTATGAAAATCTCGCTGGTCGAATATGACGCGGGCAATCTGCCCTCGGTGGAGCGCGCTTTGGCGCTCCAGGGCGTCCAAACGGAGCGCGCCGCAACGCCTGATTCGATTGCTGCCGCTCGCGTGCTCATCCTTCCCGGCGTGGGCCATTTTGGCCAGTTGATGCGTACGCTCGGCGCACGCGGTTTGCTCGCGCCCATCCGGCAAGCCATTTGCGGCGGCGTTCCCCTTCTGGGCATTTGCCTGGGATTGCAGGCGCTCTTCGCGTCCAGCGCCGAAGCGCCGCAAGACCAGGGGCTTGATATCCTGCCGGGCACGGTGAGTGCTCTGCCGGTTACGGCGAAATTGCCGCACATGGGCTGGAACCAGCTCCGTCAAGTACGCCCTTCCGCTCTGCTCGAAGGCATCCCCGTGAACGCATACTTCTATTTCGCCCACTCCTATGCCGCGCTGGATGCGGGCGAATCAGCGATTGCCTTATGCGAGCACGGAGTGCCGTTTGTAGCGGCGCTGGAGCGCCAAAATCTCTTTGCCGTGCAATTTCATCCCGAAAAATCGGGCGATGCGGGGGCGCGAGTGCTGGCAAACTTCGTCGCCCATGCCGGCGCAGAGAATCGCGTATGACATTGGCCCGCCGCATTATTCCCTGCCTCGATACCGACGGAGAACGCGTAGTCAAGGGCGTTCAATTCTTCAACCTGCGCGACGCCGGCGATCCCGCTGCCCTGGCCGCGCGCTATAACCGGGAAGGCGCCGACGAACTCGTGGTCTTGGATATCGCCGCCTCGCGCGACCACCGGCCGACTTTTCTAGAAACGATCCGCCGCGTGGCCGTCGAACTGGCCATTCCTCTGACCGCGGGCGGCGGTGTGGCCACCGTAGCTGAAGGTCGAGCCATTCTCCGATCCGGGGCGGACAAACTCACCGTCAACACAGCCGCACTCGTGCGTCCTGAGCTTCTCACCGAACTGGCCGCCGAGTTCGGCTCACAAGCCGTCGTGTTGGCGATTGATGCCAAGAGGGTTGGCGGCAGGTGGGAAGCGTTCGTACGAGGGGGGCGCGAGTCATCCGGCCGGGATGCGGTGGATTGGGCCATAGAGGGCACAGAACGCGGCGCCGGCGAGATTTTGCTGACCTCCATGGATCGTGACGGCACCCGCAGCGGTTTCGATGTGCCGCTGACGGCGACAATCGCGGCGCGGGTAACCGTGCCCCTGATTGCCTCCGGCGGCGCAGACAGCCCGTCGGATTTCCTGGAGGTCTTCGAAAAGGGCCATGCGGACGCCGCCTTGGCTGCCTCCATCTTTCATGACGCGGTGCAAGGGCTTCGCGAACTGAAATGCTTTCTCTATTCCGAAGGGGTGCCGGTGCGGCTGAGCGGCTAGAGGGCGCTCCTAAGCCTAACGCGGGTATCCACGGCGACTTACACGTGATCATTCCCTGCATCGATCTTCAGGACGGCCGCGCCGTACAACTGGTCCGAGGACGCAAACTGCGTCTGGCCGTTGAGGATGTTTTTGGCCTCCTGGAGCGCTTTCGAGGCTATCCCCTGCTTCACGTCATTGACTTGGACGCCGCCATGGGCCGGGGGAGCAATGCGCGGCTGGTCGGCCAGCTCTGCCGCAGAGCTACCATGCGGGTGCGAGTAGGCGGCGGAATCCGTACGGTGGCACGCGCGAAACGCATTCTCGACGCGGGCGCGGAGAAGGTGATTATCGGTAGCGCTGCATTTCGGGATGGCGCGCTAGACCGGGCCTTTCTTTCCCGCCTCGTTGCACGGGTTGGCAAGAAGCGAATCATCGTCGCGGTGGATACGCAGGGGGGGCGGATTCTAGTGCGGGGATGGCAGGAAAAGCTGAGTCTCACTCCGGATAAAGTCTTCCGTGAGTTAGAGTCTTATGCCTCCGAGTTTCTGTGTACCTATGTAGACGCTGAAGGCACAATGCGCGGGACAAACCTGCCCTGGTTCCGCCAGCTGCGAAAGGCTACACGGTTGCCGATCACCGCGGCCGGAGGCATTCGGAGCACGCGCGAAGTCCGCCAATTGGAGCGGCTAAGAATGAATGCTGCAGTCGGAATGGCGCTCTATTTAAACCGGTTACGATAATTGCAAGAGCACACTTTCCCCACCTATATGTTGCAGCGAAAGGGGTTACGTAGACTCGTGGACTTTTTACTTTCCTGAAATAATGATCCTGTTACAATTGCCCCGTAGGGCCGTTGCGGCACGGGTTTGACGCTCGTCTATCCCGTCCTCGTAGGTTTCTTCCGCATGAAACGATACGGTGATCATCGCATCCCCGGGCGGCTTTTTGTTGTCGAAGGCATCGATGGCTCGGGCAAGTCGACTCAATTGATGCTCCTGCATCAATGGCTTAAGGCCGAAGGCTATGGTGTTGTGTTTAGCGAGTGGAACTCTTCGCCGCTGGTCAAAGACACCACCAAGCGAGGCAAAAAGAAGCAACTCCTGACACCCGCCACCTTCAGCCTTATCCACGCCACCGATTTTGCCGACCGCACGGAACGTAATATCATCCCCTTGCTCAAAGCCGGCGCCGTGGTGCTCTGCGATCGATATATCTACACAGCCTTTGCCCGCGACGCGAGCCGTGGCATGGATCCGGAGTGGATCCGAGAACTCTATGCCTTCGCAGTGAAACCAACGGTCGCCTTTTACTTCCGCGTGCCGCTCGAGATGGCCATGAAGCGCATCAGTGATGCTCGCGCCGGATTCAAGTACTACGAGGCCGGCATGGACCTGGGGTTGAGCGATGATCCGGACGAGAGCTTCCGTCTGTTTCAGAGCCGCATTCTGGAGGAATACGACAAGATGATCCCGGAATTCGGGCTTACGTTGATTGACGCCACTCTGCCCATCGAAACCCAACAGCAGGAGATGCGCCTGATGGTTTTGGCCAAATTGACCCAGGCGAAGCAACTTCGGGTGGCCCCATGAAAGAAAGCTACGGAGTCAGATTGCCTGGTCTGGAACTGGATGACCTCGTCGGCAAACTGATCGTGTTGGAAGGGACGGACGGCGTGGGGCGCTCCACGCAAATTCGGCTGCTCAAGGAGTGGCTGGAACAACAGGGTCATGCGGTTCTAGATACGGGACTAACACGCTCCGGACTCGTCGGCAAAGGCATCAAGCGAGCCAAGGAAGGCCATACTCTCGGCCGCATCACACTTAGCCTGTTTTACGCAACGGACTTCGCGGATCGCCTGGAAAACGAGATTGTGCCGGCGCTGCGGGCGGGCTTTGTTGTGCTGACCGATCGCTACATCTATTCGCTGATGGCGCGTTCGATGGTTCGGGGGCTAGATCCGGTTTGGGTGCGCAATATCCATCGTTTCGCCCCCAAGCCGGACGCCGTTTTCTATCTGCGCATCAGTGTGGATGAACTCATTCCGCGCGCGGTATTCACCCGCGGATTTGATTATTGGGAATCCGGCATGGATCTCTACTCGACAGAGGACATGTACGACAGCTTCCGAAAGTACCAGACTGCCCTGCTGCAACAATTCGATCAACTGGTGGAGGAGTTCAGTTTCGACGTGATTGATGCGCGACCCGAACCTCGGGTGATCTTCGAACAGTTGAAGGCCGGTATCGATCGGATCCTCACGCCTCCGGTAGGGCGAGCGGCAGTTACAATACCCAGCGGCGCGCCAGAGGCAGTCGAGGAAGTGACGGTTGAGGAAGCGCCGGAAGACCGCCGCAAGCGGGCATAGCAGCTTTATGAGGCAGGATGACGAAGTTCATGTTTCCGCGGCGTCGCAAGCCTTGGAGCGTTCCCTTCGCCGTGCCCTACGTAATCATAAGCGCGCCCGGAGGAAACTGAAGACAGATCCGGTCCACGATTTTCGCGTCGCCCTACGGCGCTGCCGCTCCCTGGCCGAAGGTTTTTCCGCCATCGATCCTGATCCTGTCTGGCGGCGGCTGCGAAAGGCGTCCAAGCGGACACAGAGCGGACTTTCCCATTTGCGAGACGTCCAGGTACTGGAGGCCTGGCTGAAGCCTCTGCGCTTAACCGGGGGCCCCGCGGGGAGGGCCTTGGCCTCACATTTCGAAAAGCAGGAACGCCGCGCTCGCAGAGAGGCCCGCAGCTCGCTAGAGTCCTTTCCGCGCAAACAATGGAAGCGCTGGTCGCGCCGGCTGCCGGCCAGGGCGGAACTCATCCCCGTGAACGAGCGTCGGCTGGCCCAACTGGTTCTCGGGCAATTGACCCGCGTCGTCGATCTGGACGAGCGCTGGACCAAGCAGCCCAATGCGGACACCTGGCACGAGCTGCGCGTCGCGGTAAAGCGCTTACGGTACATGGTCGAGAGTTTTCTGCCGAAAAAGAGCGAGGAGTGGAGCACGGAACTCGAGCGGGCTCAGGATCTGCTTGGAGAAGGGCACGATCTCGATGGGCTGCACGATCTCCTCGTGAAGCTCTCCCGCAAGAAATCGCTTCCCAAGACCTCAGTATCGCGTTCTCTGCGGCGCGTGGACGGCGCAGCGCGGAAGAGGCGAAAGGAATACGTTTCGCTCGTCTCCGAACCGCCGCGTCAAAACGGGCGAGGGGCCAGTGCGGACGACACTCCCGGCGCTAGCCCACAATTGCTATGGGATCGCTGGCGAACCGAACTCGCAGGCATGGCTTCGATCAGTCGCCCAAGCGGCGAAGAATCCTCGAGGTCAGCACCCAGAAGAGCGTTGCGCGTAAGGGCGAGAGCGCGTCGATATCCAAACAGGCCACGCCGGATTTCTTCAGCGCCGTGAATGGCGCGGTTGCCTTCAGCGCATGCGCAATGAATTCGTCCATATGCGGCGCATGCCCGAAGCAGATCACTTCCCCTCCCAGCCGCCCGAGTTCTTCCGCTAGCCGAGCCGGTTTCGCCTCGGGCTTGAGCGTGTCTGTCGTGCGAAGCTGCTTGGGATCGAGACCCAAAACTTCGCAGACGATCTCGCCGGTCTGCACGGCGCGCACATAGGGGCTTGTGAGAAGCGCTGCGGGTTTGACTCGCAATGCTCGCAGACCGCGCGCGGCGGCGCGCGTACGCTGAATTCCCTTGGGTGTGAGATAGCGGTCTGGATCCGGGGGGCAATCGGGATCCTCGCGGTCGATGGCGATGCCGTGTCGCATCAGGTAGAGGCGCATGGTTTTCCCCGGCACTTCTTCGCGTTCATCCGTGGGCTCCGGTTGGTCACGCTGCTGTGAAACCATAACCTAGCATTCGATGCTTGGGGATCAGTAAAGCGGCGAGAAAGCCGCGCTGTGTCACGCTGCGGAACGCCGGGCGATAAGGCCGTTACGCCGTGCCGCGTTTCCATTTTGAAGCCGCCGGACACAGGCGAATCGCAGAGGCACGCCAAACTCCCTTTCAAAGAATTTTGCCTTGCGGTGCAGCTCACGAAGATTGACCTGAGCCTCGGAAGTTGTGGCCATGCGTATGAGAATCGTTCGGGGCTGAATCTTCGCGTCCACGCGACGCACCACCTGCGTTCCCCCCGCATCCAGCGCCACCGCGACGCGCAGCAGCGCGGCCAACTGGCACGCGCGCGCGCGGTCCGCTTCCGCAAGCGAACTATAAAGCCGATGGTGGAGGTCGGGCATGGACTCGCCATGATAGCGCACCAGGCAGGCCACCACGGCCTGCTGGTGCTTGCTGAGCCCCGGAATATCGGCGTGCCGCACCAGATATTCGCCATGCTTATGGTGCCCGCGTGCATTCACCGCGACGCCGACGTCGTGCAGAAGCGCTCCCAATTCGAGCGTGACCCGCTGCGCGGAGGGCAGTTCGTGAACAGGCGCCAGTTGATCAAAAAGCTGCGCCGCCAGCCTGCGCACATGTTCGCAATGGCCGACATCGGAGTGCATTCTCGCTGCAAAGCGGCGCGCCTGCTGGCGCAGGGCCTCCGCCCTTTCGTCATGAGCGCTCGCCGGACCAAAATGGGCTGCCGCCAATTCATGCAGCACTCCTTCACGAACGCCTACACCGGGAATAATCAGTTGCCGCGCGTCCAGCAATTCCTCGAGCGTCGTGAACAAGACCGCGGCCACGCCCATAACTTCGGCGCGATCGCGCCGCACGCCAAAACTATCCATGCGGCCGTCCACATCGAGCCGCAGAATCTCCCAGAGCAACTCCCGCAGACGGCGGAGATTCAGAGTATTGAAACCCGCCACCCGCGGACCCGGGGCAACTCGAGCGAGCGCCTCTGCATTGCCTCCGCAAGCCACAGCGGAGCTGCGGCCGATCTGCATCGAACCCCGAAGCTGCGAGCGCAGCACGGAGCGAATGTGCGCCTGCAACGCGCCGAAAGCCTCGGGTGTAAACGGTCCGGCCAGATCAAATTGTTCCATCAGGCGAACCGTGCCGAGCGGAAGCGCGAATCCGCGATCGACTCTTCGTCCGCGCAGGAAACTCATCTCCAGGCTGCCGCCGCCGAGATCGAGAATCAAACGCGGGGCAAATCGCCCGACAGACACCGCGAAGACAGCCTCGCGTACGAGCCGCGCCTCTTCCGCCGCACCGATCGCTGTGAGCTCGATGCCGGCCTCGCGGTAGATACGCGAGATCAGGACATCGCGATTGACGGCTTCCCGCATGGCGCTGGTGGCGACCGCCGAGTATTCATCCACTTCGTAGCGGTCGAGCAGGCTCCGGAAATGCAGGAAGGCTTCGACGGCCCGGGACATCGTGCGCGGGTCCAGTCTTTTTCTCGTAAATACGTTATGACCCAGCCGAACCGACCAGCGCGCGCTGGCAAGTTCGCGGATCTCCGTGGCCGAGCTGGCACGGGCCACGACCGCACGGATCGCGTTCGATCCCGCGTCGAGCGCAGCAATCACCAGTGGCGAGGGGGTTAATGGCATGGGGGGACACCTGGAAGAAGATGTCTAGAGGAAGCACTGCCGGCCCGAATTGCAGTAGCGAGCCTGAACCGATTCAGCGACGCCTCCCTAGCCCGTGGAACCGCCCACGCACCGAATCCTCGGGCGGCAACGCGTTCGGCCGCAACGGTTTCAGAATAACACCACTCCTAGCCGGCAATATTAAATTTTGTTCACAGGCGTGTTTGAGTTACGGGCGGGAGAATGCGATCAGGACCGAATCGCCGCAAGACTCTCACGGCAAGCGGCGACTGTGCGGCGCATATCGTCGTCATTGTGTGCCGCAGAGACGAAGAGCGCCTCGAATTGCGACGGAGGCAAAAGGATCTTCCGGCGCAGCATCTCCTGAAAGAAGGACGCGAAGCGGCGCGTATCGGATCCCTTGGCGGCAGCATAGTTTCCAACCGGACCTGCTGTGAAAAATAATGTCAGCAACGATCCCGCGCGAGCCACGTGGCCGGCGATGCCCCAGTCAGAAAGAGCTTGCCGCATGGCGTCCGCGAGAATCTCGGCCTTTCGGTCGAGGGAATCGTAGAAGCCATCCGAGGCGAGGCGCTTCAGCGTCTCGATCCCCGCTCGCATGGCCAGCGGATTACCGGATAGCGTACCCGCCTGATAGACCGGGCCCAAAGGGGCGATTTTCTCCATCAAATCTCGACGCCCTCCATAAGCAGCGACGGGCAAGCCGCCGCCAATGATCTTGCCCAACGTTGTCAGATCCGGCTCGATAGCAAAAAGATTTTGCGCGCCCCCAAAGCACAGGCGGAAGCCGGTGATGACCTCGTCGAAGATAAGTAACGCATCATGGCGCCGCGTCAATTCGCGCAATCCCGAGAGAAAACCCTCTGCCGGCGGAACTACGCCCATATTCGCTGCGATCGGTTCGACAATCACCGCCGCAATGACCTTGCCGTGCCTCTCGAAGAGGCGCTCGACTGCGGCCAGGTCGTTGTAGGGCGCATCCAGCGTAAGTTCAGCCAGCCCCTGAGGAACGCCCGGAGATGCCGCGATACCCAAAGTGGCCAAGCCGGAGCCTGCCTTAGCCAGAAAGCTATCGCCATGTCCGTGATAGCCGCCCTCAAATTTAACGATGAAATTTCGGCCAGTCGCCGCGCGCGCCAAACGAACCGCGCTCATAGTTGCCTCTGTGCCGGAACTGACGAACCGCACCAGGTCCATCGAGGGCAGCGCCTTTTGCAGCATCTCCGCTAATTCGATCTCCAGTTCCGCGGTCATGCCGTAGCTCGTGCCACGCGCCGCCTGCTCCGCCAAAGCAGCCACGATTTCCGGGTGAGCGTGTCCCAAAATCAGGGCACCCCAGGAGCAGATGAAATCGGTATGGGCATTGCCGTCGATGTCCCAGACCTGGGCTCCCTGCGCGCGGTCCACGATGATGGGCATGCCGCCCACCGCGCCGAAAGCGCGCACGGGACTATTGACGCCGCCCACGAGTACGCGGCGGGCGCGCTCAAAGGCCTTTTGCGAACGGCTGTGCTCTTTTTCCGGGATGCTTCCCACGCCGGGCTGCTCCTGAGTGAACACTCAAGAATTTAGCGCAAATCACATTTTCGCTCAGCAAGCCTTGGTCCATCGCGCCACGTCCTTGGCATGATACGTCAGCACGATCTCCGCACCGGCGCGTTGAATCGACGTCAGAACTTCCAGCACGATTCGCTTTTCTTCTAGCCATCCATTGCGCGCGGCGGCTTTGACCATCGCGTATTCGCCGCTTACATTGTAGGCACCCACGGGGACGTCAAAGCGGTCCCGGACCTGGCGAATGATGTCCAGATAAGGGAGCGCTGGTTTGACCATGATGATGTCGGCACCTTCCTCCAAATCGAGCGCCACTTCGTGCAAGGCCTCTCGCGCATTTGCCGGATCCATCTGATAGCTGCGCCGGTCCCCAAACTGAGGCGCTGATTGCGCCGCCTCCCGAAAGGGTCCGTAGAATCCGGAACAATATTTAGCGGCGTAGGAAAATATCGGAAGTTGCGAAAAACCGTGTGCATCGAGCGCCTGCCGAATCGCCGCTACGCGCCCATCCATCATGTCCGAAGGCGCAACCATATCAGCGCCCGCCCGCGCGTGAGATAGCGCCTCCTCTGCAAGCAACTCCAGCGTCGGATCATTGGCCACTTCGCCATTTTCGATCACGCCGCAATGTCCGTGGCTTGTATACTCACACAGGCAAACGTCGGTAATGACCACAAGATTGAGCTTGGCTCGGCGAATGGCCTCGATCGCCCGTTGCACTACGCCACTGGGCGAAGAAGCCTCCGATCCGCGCTCGTCTTTGTGTTCGGGGATGCCAAAGAGGATCACTCCGGGAATTCCCAGCCCTTCGACTTCCCGGCATTCCTCCAACATGTGATCGACTGACTGTTGATAGACTCCCGGCATCGAACTGATCTCCACGCGTGTCGCTTTGCCCGGCCCGACGAACATGGGATAAACGAAGCCGCTGGTGGAAAGGCGCGTTTCGCGCGTCATGCCGCGCAGGGCCTCGGTGCGGCGCAGGCGTCGCGGCCGTTGTACTGGAAATGTCATGCTTCCCTCCGGTCACACCGCTTTTGTTCTGGGCCCGCCGCGCTCGATTTCGGGCACCGAAAAATGGCGCTCCAGAGCCGCTACAAGCGAGGTTGTGGTTGCCTTGTCTGCTTCTATAACTGCCGGCAACCCCGCGCCTCGTATCGCTTCCGCCGTCACCGGCCCAACCGCCGCGAACGCCACCCGAGAACTCAACTTGGCAAGGCCATCGGGCCCCACGAGATTCTGAAATTCGTGGAAAGCCGAAGGACTGAAGAATGTGACCGCGTCAGCCTGCCCGCTGCGTATCGCCTCGATTAGTCTGCGATCAAATGTTTCGGGCCCAGCCGTCCTGTAAGCAACCACCTCGGTGACATTGGCTGCAGCTTTTCGGAGCAGCGAGGGCAACTCCTCGCCCGCGCGGTCGCTTCGCGGCAGCAGAACGCTCTTTCCCGCAATTGCTCCGCCCAGTTCCGCGGCAAGTCCTGCTCCGCTGAATTCCGCGGGGATGAACGCCACTTGTAGACCTTCCTTCTCGAGAGCCAACTGCGTCGCCGAACCTACGGCCGCGATCTTGGTGCGCCCGCTGGCCGACCCGCATCCCAGCGCGCGGCACCTTCCCAGGAAAAACGTCACCGCATTGGCGCTGGTGAAAATTAGCCAGTCAAATTGTTCCAGCGATCGAATGGCACGATCGAGATCGGCAGTATTCTCAGGCTCCAGAAAACGCACGAGAGGAAGTAAGATCACCTCTGCGCCTAATTCCTCCAATCGCTCGCGCAAGTCTTTCGTCAATGGGCACCTGGCAGCCGCCTTCGAGTCCCGCCAACACGGCGCGCTCCGCTTCCACCGCGGCTTGCGATGGATCATGATTCAACTTTCGCACCGCAGCGGAAAGCTCGTCGTCCCGTTTGCGCGTTTCGATTCCGATGGCACCCTGTCCTGCAGCGGGAAGACAGATCTCTGGCGGCACGATTTCGCTGATTTGCCCTGCTTTCCCGAGCCTGTCGAGGCCGGCTTTCGCGAGGATGATCGCATCGTAATTGCCTTGCGCCACCTTTGCCAGCCGGGTGTCTACGTTGCCGCGCATATCCAGCATCTCGAGATCGCGGCGATAATGCCGCAGTTGCGCCTGCCGTCGCAGACTGCTGGTGCCGATGCGGGCGCCGGAGGGCAATTGATCGAGCTTGAGTCCGCCACGCGAAATCAGGGCGTCGCGCACGTCTTCTCTTTCGCAGATTGCAGCGATCGCCAGCCCGGCGGGAAGAGTCGTGGGCATGTCTTTCATGCTGTGGACCGCCAGATCGATGCGCTCCTCGAGCAGCGCGTCTTCCAGCTCCTTGGTGAAAACGCCTTTGCCACCGATCACGCGGAGAGAGCTCTGCCGATCGCGGTCCCCCGAGGTGCTAACGATTACCAACTCGGCGGCGACTCCGTGACGCGCGAGCCCGGCGCGCACAAATTCCGCCTGCCAGCGAGCTAAGGTACTGCCCCGGGTCCCAATGCGCAAAGACTTCAAGGCTTGCCCTGATCGAGGCGGAAAAGATCCCGGAGCGCTTCGAGGTTCTGCACTTTGCGGCGCAAATCAGGAACGGTTTTCAGTTGTGCGGCGGGCTCGAGCAAGACGCGCTCGAGCAATTCGTCCATAAGCGCAGCGATGCGCCGCTTGTCGTCCGGCGAGAGATGAGGCATATCGCTGAGTCTCTCCCGCAGAAACGCCTCGCGCTCCGCTCCGAGGCGCGAGCGTAATTCCCGCAACACAGCGCCGGCCTCGACGCCCGCCTGCCAGGACTCAAACTTGGTTACGTGCTCTTCGACCAGGACTTCCACTTTGGGAATCTCGGCTTCCCTAGCGCGTTTATTTTGTTCCACGATCTCCTTCAGGTCGTCGACTCCGTAGAGATAGACGTTATACAGGTCGGCGACGCCCGGCGATACGTTGCGAGGCACTCCCAGATCGACGAACAGCAGCGAGCGGTTGGAACGCGCCGCCATGGCGCGCCTTACGGCCGCGCGCGAGACGACAGGTTCAGAACTGGCCACCGAGCAGACCACCGTGTCCGGCCAGATCAGCGCCGAGTCCAATGCCTCCCAATCGACTACATCCGCCCCGAATCGCTCCGCCAGTTCCACGGCGCGCTGCCGCGAGCGATTGGCCACTCCGAGGCGCGAGATTCCACGGTCGCGCAGATGCGCGACCACCTGTTCTCCCGTCGACCCGGCACCCAAAATGAGCGCAGAGTGCGATCGCAGGCTGCCGAAAATCCGCTCCGCCAGCTTGACGCCGGCGAAAGCCACGGACATCGGCCGTGTGCTGATTTGCGTTTCGGCCCGAACGCGCTTACCCACCTCCAGTGCGCTCTGGAACATGCGGTTGAGCACCGGCCCTGTTCCGCCGTGGTCCACCGCGATGCGATACGCCTCGCGGATCTGTCCGAGAATCTCGGCTTCGCCCAGCATCATGGAGTCCAAGCCTGCTGCAACCCGGAATAAATGTCGCACCGCCTCCCGATCATAATGCCGATACAAGCTGTCGTTCAGGACCGCCGGTTCAATCTGATGGAACGTGGCCAGGAAGAGTTCCATCGCGCCGGCGCTCTCTTTCGCCGAAGCAGCCGATTCCGGAGGTACTCCGTAGAGTTCACTGCGATTGCACGTAGAGAGCACCAGCGTCTCGGAGAGAACGCCCTGCGAACGCAGTTGTTCAGATGCGAGCTTCGCTGCTTCTTGGGTAAAGGAGACGCGCTCGCGCAACTCCACCGGAGCCGTCCGATGATTCAAGCCTATGAGGACGATCTCCACCGGCTAATTTCCCCGTCGCCCGAAAAGAATCATGCTCAGCACACGCATCAGAAGAACCGATGAAAGTTCGAGAGATAGAGATTGACGACGCAATAGCTGAACAGCACCAGAACAAAGTTGAATACGCAGAGCGCGGAGGCCCGGGCGCCGCGCCAGGACCTCGTTCGGCCCAGCCAGAGATAGCCGGCATATACCGCCAGAATCACGACCGTGATGATCTCTTTGGGGTCTCCATTCCAGTAGCGGCCCCAAATTCGATTGACCCACAGCAGTCCAAAAGTAATCCCCACCAAGAGTGATGCCAGCCCGACAATTACGCTGCTGCGGCTCATACGTTCCAGCGACTCCAGCGCCGGAAACCGCCAGACGATGCTTCCCAGGCGCCGGCTTCGCAACAGGCCGTTTTGCACCAAATAAATTGCGCTAAGCACGAAGGACAAAGCGAAGGCCGCATATCCCAGCACATTCAACGTGATGTGCAAGGCTAGGAGCGGCCCTTGTGCCGGCGAGGGTGCCGGTACTGCCGCTTGCGTGCTTTGCGCCAGCGAAAATACGGCGATCACGAACGGCAAGACAAATGCGCCCACCGAGCGATCTCTATGGAACAGTTCCAATCCCAGATATGTCGCCGCAAGCAGCCACGCAAATAGAGACAGCGAGCCGTTTAGGTCGTCGTAAGGGACCGTGTGGGCCGAACGGGAACGCTCGAGGAGCGCTAGATAGTGGCACGCGAGCCCGGAGATCAGCAGCAGCGTGCCCAGCCGACCAAATAGGCGGCGCGCCGTCGCGAGAAACGCGACATAGCCGCCAAGACTCCCGGCGTACGAGACAATGGTGAGCAGAACTAGATGATTCCTCATAGGGAAGGCTAACCGGCTCATTATACAGCCGATCCCTGCGCTCCGAAAAAGCTCGATTAGGTAAGATGCCTGGCCGGTACGAGCTCAATTTCGATAACCCGCTTCCCAGGCCAATCCCCAAACCATACAGAACGACGGGTTGCCGGAATCCCACCTGGCGGCCACTTCGTCCCATGCGGCTCGTGCCTGAATTTGTTATGATTCGAGGGAAAGCATAAATACAAGCCTAAGCTACGATGCAGGGCCAAAAAGTTAACCGCGTGGAAGCGAAACCAGCAGAGCTTGTCGCCGCGAACGCCAGCCGCACTGCGCTCTTCTTGCGTGCCTGCCGCCGGGAGCCAGTCCCCCGCGTGCCGGTCTGGATGATGCGCCAAGCGGGGCGCTATCTGCCCGAGTATCGGGCGCTTCGCGAGAGGTATAGCTTCCTGGAAGTCGCCAAAACGCCGGAACTTGCAGCCGAAGTTTCCCTGCAGCCCTACCGTCGGCTGGGCGTCGATGCCGTGATCATGTTTTCAGACATTCTGATTCCTGCCGAGGCCATGGGCGCATCGATCGAATTGGGAGATGCCGGGCCTGTGATCGCCTCGCCGGTTCGTAGTGCCGCACACGTCGAAGCGCTTGCTGCCTTCGATCCCGAACGCGAGACGCGCTTCGTCAGCGATACCATCCGCCTGCTCTGCCGATCTCTAGGCGCAGACGTCCCCGTCCTCGGATTCGCCGCCGCCCCCTGGACGCTCGCCTGCTATCTCGTGCAAGGCGGTTCCCGGGAAGGCTTCCCGGCCGCAAAGGCTATGCTATGGAGTGAACCTCGAACCTTCCGCAAATTGCTCGAAAAAATTGCTCGCGCCACCGCCAACTACCTGAAGGCGCAAATCGCTGCAGGTGCGGCTGCCGTGCAACTCTTTGACACTTGGGCCGGCGAACTGGATGCGCCCACATACCGCGATTTTGAGCTTCCGGCGACGCAGCTCCTGATCGAAGAGCTGGCGCCGCGCGATACGCCCGTGATTCTTTTTTCGAAAGCGTCGAATCACTTGCTCACGGGCCTTCTGCGGACCGGAGCAAACGTGCTCAGTGTGGATTGGCGGATGGGCTTGGCGCACCTTCGCGAGAAGTTCGGCGACCGAATAGCCGTCCAGGGTAATGTCGATCCGAGCTTGCTTCTGGCCTCGCCCGAGGCGATTTCGGACTCGGTCAACGAGGCTCTTCGGCAAACTCAGGGGCGCGGACACATCCTGAATCTGGGCCACGGAATTCTGCCCGAGACGCCTGTGGAGAATGCTCTGGCTTTTGTACGGGCCGGACAATCGGCGCCTGTCGAGGATACCTCTCCCGAATCACGTGCCAGGGCGATCGCAGATATCTCGAACCCGGCGTCCTTCGTATGAGCGACTTACAAAATTCCGGGCTCAACCTCGACCTCGAACGCGAGCGATTTCGCATTTCGCCGGACTTTCTCGCCCTCTATAACCGGCCCGGACCGCGCTATA
>QHYQ01000102.1 GCA_003224175.1 Acidobacteriota bacterium | reverse complement strand
GGCAGCCCGCGCACGGGCTGATTTCGTACTTCCCAGGTCAATTCTTCAGTAAAGTTGAGCTTGCCTTTGATTAGCGGACCTCCGAGCACGACCCGCGGAGTGAAATCGGCGATACCCCTGATGTGGCCGTTCTTGCCCCGGAATCCCGGCAGGAAGTCATGCACTCTGTAATTCCATGTATCCGATGGCGGTTTGGTTTCGATCTGCGTCAAGCCTCCGGAAAAGCCGCCATATTCGGCGCTATCGGGGGCATCGTGAACGCTCATCGATTCAATCACGTCAACTGGAAGGGAAACGGTGAAGCTTCCCGTGACGGGATCGACGTTCTCAGTCGAGTTGATCAGCAGGATGCCTTCGCTTTCGCTCTGGCCGTTAAAATTCAGTTTCCCCTCCGGCGTTCGAACCACACCCGGAGTGAGAGACAATGCGTCGGTGAACTTTTGTTGCGCAAGTGGCAGAGTGTCTAACTGCTCGCTACTGAGGCTCGACGTCGTCTCCGCGCTCTGTGTCGAAATCTCGGAGGTCTGCCCATGAACTTCGATTTGTTGCGCGACACTATTAATCTGCAACGTGACGTTTTTGATGAGGGAGTCTTCCTGCCCCAGTACAATGACCTGAACCCAGGGTTGAAAACCCTCCAGGGTCACTTCTAGCGTGTAGGTTCCTGCGGCCAATTGCGTGAACTGATAGCGACCATCCTCGCCAGTGACGGTGGATTGCGAGACAGATTCCGGGACCTGGCTGCGCAACCTCACTTCCACGCCGGCAAGATCGTTTGCCTGACCTTGGCTCGCGATTACGGTTACAGTGCCAGCGACGGAAGGCGCGGCCGGTCGTGCATCACTGCTTTTCGCCACTTGGGGCAATCCGAATGCCACGCCTGAGAGCAAGAGGCACGATAAGAACCCGACCAGGGCATGCAAAGTGATCTTGGATCCACGATGGAATCCTAATTCTATCGTGGACCGAAGGCAGCACTTTGTACGGTTTGTCCTATCTGTTTTCATGTACGAAACACCAAATTGCCTCTCCATGCCTGCCGGATGTTACAACCTTCTGGTCCTCGCTCTACCTGCGGGCCGCCTTAAGGGTCATCCTTTCAAATAGTGATCCGCGGCATCGTGTTTCCTCTTCGGCAGTCATACTGCACGCACCATGCCAGCGCTGGTCTTAATCCTCTTTGTGCTGGAAACGCTTGCCGAACTGTGAGATAGAGAAAATGGCGGAGCGCTTCCAACTCGCAGTGCCAACATGCGACTGCCATCGAGGTGGCACTTTGCCTGCGACATGGCACGGCGGCACAAGTTGCGAAAGCCGAATAGCGGGGCGACTACGCGACAGGCAGACGGGCTAAATTGATTTCAACGTATAGGTACGATACAGTGACAGGCATTCTGCAGATAGCTTGCTGGGAACTCGCCTAGGCTTGAGCACGGTCTACCGGCCTTAGAGAACAGAACCGTCACTTGAGCAGTTCATCAGCGTAACGCACAGGAACCGCTAAGTTCGAGCCGCCAAAATCTTTCAAAATGGCGGAGTTCACACCGATGACCTTGCCGTTGCGATTGAAGAGCGGTCCGCCTGAACCGCCGACCGTCGTCGCTGCGTCATAAACAATCTTGTCCTTCAGGACATCTCCGATGTGCCCCTGGGTTGTCGTTGGGCGAATGAAGTGTTGCGCTGCCAGTTGCGAAACAATCTGGGTTACGTCGTGTGTGTTTTCCGCCAATTTTCGTGTGGTGTCGCTTCCTGTACGGGCGAGAATACCTTCGATTCCCGTAGGGTAGCCAATCAGGACAACCGGATCGCCGGTCACACTGGCTTCACTCCGGTCATCGAGCTCAAGAAGTGCGGCATGAGGTGGTGCTGGAGTCTGTAGCTTGAGAGTTGCCAAATCGGCATGCCCTGAAATCCGGTCGAGCTTGGCCGCTATGCCTTGAGAGATCCCGGGGAAATACGCGGTGTAAGAGGCGGCGAACCCTTCAGCACCGAGGTCGAGAAGTTCCTTTAATTTCTCATCACTCCACCAAGGCTCCGCAACGTGATGATTCGTCAGGAGACGTCCATCGCTTGCTACGAGAAATCCGGTGCCAAAGAAGTCAAGCTGCAGCGGCGGTCCCGTTCCCTCTGTTTCGAGAGACAGCATCCCCTTTTCGTCCACCATCGGCTTACCCCTAGTATCCGCAACAATACGAATTACCTGCCCGGAATCTTTGTCCCGAAACTCCACGACTACGTGGAGCAAGCAGACGCTGGGTCCGTAGGTGTGAACAATCGTTTCCGCGACCCGGCCCTCATTCTCCAGCCGGTTCAGGCGGTTCTGAGTCTCCTTAAGCTGCTTGTTGAGAGAGTCGCTGGCTGCCTTGCCGTCCGTTGCGATTTTTTTGCGAATCTCTTCGGTTTGCGCTTTCAATGACTCGCGACTTCCCGACGCGTCGCCTGCAATCAGGGAGTCGCGCGCCTGTTCTGCGCGGCGCAGGAGTTCTCCCTCTTGAAGGAGTCCGCCGTTGAGCCGGGCAACTTCCGCCTTGAGTTGGAGCGTATCCTTGCGACCGTGCCGGTTCGAAATGACCGTTGCGAGTGCTGCCAGAACCGCTGCCGCGCTAAGAATAGAAATCACCGAAATCAGCCAAAACGGCCGTTTGGCAATCGTGCCGCCACTCAGGGCCTCCACGGCCATCTCCGCCAGGTGTTCTTTTTGCAGTGCGTCCTTCAGCTTTGCTTCGAGCTCGAGCTCTGGTTGCCTCTCACGAAACTGAGTCCTGATTTTCGCCGCGAATTCCAACGGTTCAAATGGGAAGGAGATGACGTCGTCGGCACCCAGGTCCAGCCCGCGGGCACGTTCCAGCGCGCCGCCGTGAACAATCATCACAATTTTGAGAGTTCGCGGATCAGGGCTTGCCTTGATCTGGCTGATCACACCGCAGCAGCTAAGGTCGGATGGCGTTGCCTCTGTGATCAGGAGTTCCGGGGAGAGCGCAAGAATCTCATCAACGGTCAGTTTGCGCTCTGCGGTGACTTCATAGCCCTGACCTGATAAGGCCTGCTTTACGTCCTGGGTTGACTCCACACCCAGGTTGAGGAGGAGAATGCGCAGCGCTGTCAACTTATCACCGAGCAATTTCGACTTTCCGTTTGGACGACAATCGGCATCGGATAGAGCTCCGTTGAATGACTTTTTACTGCGAAGTTGAAGCCGGAACATACGCACGGGCCGCACCCACGAGCTCCGCATTCGGAACCTCGGTGCTCAGTTTAATGGACCGCATTCCGGCCTTTGTTTCTGGCTTGGCCAGAAACGTCAGCAGGTATTGGTGGCTCAGCCGCCGAGAGATGTCATCGAAGTACGGTTTGAAAGATGGAGCCCCCACTACTCCCAAGTCGTAAGCCTCACCGCCGTCCTCATCCGAAACCCGCGATAAGTCATTCTGTTCCCAGTTGAGCCGCCAGGAGCTGTGCCCAAAATGGCCGCCGCCTGGCGCATAGATCGAGTAAATGATGATTCCGGCTCGCTGTGCCTGCTCAATCGCTTCGTCCAGGTAAGGATCAATGGAGCCGGGACTGTATAGGTCTAGGCCGTCACGACCACGTGCACCGGCGTTCCAGGCGCGGTGTTCTGTTCGTTCGCGTCCAGGGGAGCGAAGAAGGTTCCTGAGA
>QHYQ01000101.1 GCA_003224175.1 Acidobacteriota bacterium | reverse complement strand
ACTTCGATTTCAACAAGCTTGCGGTCGAATGGTATTTCAATCATTCGTGCAATGGGAATGTGGGCTTCGACCAAGACGGCGATTTCGTCACGATTAGAAACATCAAGAAAGGCAGGGAACTGACCTACGACTACGGCCTCGCAGAATCGAATCCGAGATTCAAGATGCGCTGTAACTGTGGCACCAAGAAGTGTCGTAAGGTCATTACCGGGAATGATTGGAAGAAAAAGGAATTCAGAAGAACGAGGATCGAGTACATGCTGCCTCAACTCCGAAATAGTGGCTAGTCCGTACCGAAAACGCGCGTCTTGTTACAGCGCCGCGATCTCCACTTTGAATCGTTGCGAGAGGTTCGCGTGAGTTTGTTACACTCATGCGCGCGAGGGCCCCAAAATCCCCGACTGTCACCAAATTGTCACTAAAACTGGCGCAAAACCGGCAAGAACAGCCAAACTCTGAAGAGGCCAATTCCGAGCTATCTGAGGGCTGGCAAAGGGATTTAGTAGGCACAGAATATCGCGGGAGCCGACCGACCGTTGGCTGAAGAAGATCGGGAAATTACTCGCAGAAGGGGAGGCGACGTGAAGGAGCCGACTGAGAAAGACCTCTTGTCGAGGATGCTAAATTTTGAAGACAACTTTGTCGAGCGCAAGACCTCGGGCGACAGCAAGGACTGGGTCAAGACTGTGGTAGCTTTTGCCAACTCCGCCCCTGATGGCCATCCCTGCGTGTTGTACATCGGAGTCAAGGACACTGGAAATATCGAGACACCGCAAGTGAACTTGGACAGCCTACAAAAAACATTCAACCGGGGGATGGAGAAAATCTATCCACGCGTAGTGTACCTGCCCAAAATCATTGAAGAGAACGGAAAGCAGGCGCTGGCTGTTATAGTTTTGGGCAGTGAACTCCGCCCGCATTTCTCGGGGCCATCCTATGTCCGGAAGGGCCCGATAACTGTTGAGGCATCAGAGGAGCAATTCGCAGAACTAATCGCCAGGCGCAACAGCAAGGCAAACAGAATACTATCTTTTAAAGGAAAGGCGGTCACCGTTGTGAACCGCCAAGAGAGACTGGGGCAGCCCGCGTATGAGTCCGAGTGGCCCAGCACGGTCGTTGCAGGCTGCGACCAGTTCTTGCTCACGCTTGAGACACAACCAGGAAAGGATAGACACTCTTTCCCGCTTAGTCGAGTGGAGATTAACTTCGATAACGTAAGAAACCGGCTGCTGTTGGAGATAACGAGATAGCTTGGAATTTGATTTCGCAGGAGGTTCTTGACAGTGACCATGCGCTGCTGTCCAGGACTACCTTTTCCAAAGACGTTCAGGATTTTACGAGTTGTCTCGCGGAAACCTACCCCCTCGCTAGATTCGGCGGCCTAAGCCGCCTCAACGGATCGCTATACGACCGCGTCGGTCACGTAGCGCTCCCGCAGATACGCGATGTATTCCGAGTCGTCTTGCCCGACGAAGGGCACCATGCGGGCGAATAGCTCCTGATACGTGAGCGCTGAGAAGTGCGCGGCGTCCGTGCCAATGTGCGCCGCGGCAGTGAAAACCGTCAGTTCTTGTCGATGCTGGTCTGCCAGCGATCCCGGCACTTCGAACCAGAGGCAGCATAACGACCAATGATGACCGCTGAGCGCCAACGCCAGCATGTGCTTGAGAAGCTGCGCGACATCCAATACGTTATGGAAGTCGTCCTGCTGCCCCCGAAGCGCTTCAGCAACGGCTTGGCAACCGGGTAGACCCGCCTCCGTCCACAGGCTGCGACCGTCATGAAAGTATTCTGGCTTCAGGTATGTCTTCCCCTTCGACTTCGTGTATGGCTCCGTGAACTTGCTTTCAATTGCAAACGGTGTCCCGTCACCGCACGTTAGGAGCACGTCGAGGTTCGGACCGATGCCGCCAAGTCCGGTCGGAAACTTCTTCTGTTCGAGCGCGAGCGTTGAAAATCGGAAAGGCACTCCGAACGCTCGCGATAATGGCTGAAGGTCGCGACCGCGCCAGTAGTCGAACCAGTTGCACGCGAGCGCCGACGACGAATGGAGCGCTTGAATTTTTCCGCGCCCGCCGCTTTTTCCGAGTTCGGCTCCGTCGCCGCTCTCGAAGTCAGTTCGAGCGCCCGGGGAGAGTCCCTGAAAAATGTTGTCGTCCACGCAGGTGCAATAGCTGTCCGCGTCGAACGTCAGTCCCTTGCGAGTCGCCCACGCTCGCTGACGTGCCTTGATCATGTCGCGGTCGCTCAGCTGCGTCTTCATGCCGGAAGAGCCGTTCTCCTGATTCGCGAAGTTCTACCGCCTTTTAGTCTACCTTAGATGCGTCCGCAATAGCCAAGAGAGGAATCTAGCTAGTTTATTAACGCTCTCACACAATTATTTAACGGACTGTCACCAAATTGTCATCAAGGACGGCGCAAAACAGGCCAAAATCAGCGAACTCCAAAAAACTGAATTTCGCGCCATCTGACGGCTGGCAAAGGGATTTAGTTGGATTTTGTATCAGATAGCGAATCGGCGATTTCTGTTTTCAAGACGGCCGCCTTCAACCGCTCGGCCACTCCTCCGCTCGCGGGGCCTGAGCAAGAGTGTACAGGCGCGCAGCGAGCTTCTGCGAATCTGCGGAAACGGCGTAGCTGCGGGTCCGAGCCGATGACGAGAGTCTCGGGGCGCAGCGTGCGAAACAACCGTTGCCTGGTCAAAATGGCACTCCCGGCTGTTGAGCAAGGCAGAATTCCGAGTACGGGAGTGTGAAGACTGGCTCCATTGCCTCGCTCAGTTGCGCCGCTGCCTAACGATATCGAGTTCAGCGGCGAGCGTGGCTGATGCCTGAACGTCGAGGGAAATGCTATCTGCACACGCAGTACAGTTCAAGCTTCGCTACAGGGCCTTGCCGTAGGGGCACGGCACGCCGTGCCGGTACATGCCTGTTCATCTCGCCACGGTGCCGCGAATCTTTTTCGAATGCGCGTCTTGCGCGTTTTCTTTTGTCGCAGGCCGCTTTCCGGTTGACGACTATTCCTGCGGCGGTAACATAAGTTGCAAAGCTCACCAAGAGCTTTGCAGAAGCGACTGACCTTAGACCGTGACGCTCGCTGCCACGCCTACGCCCGCAAATCCTTTGGAATGCGCACTTGCAAAAAACGTCCCTGCAAACCCTTTGGAATGCGCATTTACAAAATCATTGGACTTAAAGTCCTTTGGAATCCGCACTTACAAAAAAGTAGGGGGGAGGGGGCCTGCGCCCGGACCGACACGAGGTACGCCGGGGACACTCGAACTTATCTCGTAATGTCAGGTGCGAGGGCTGGACTGGCCCGAATGCGACCTCAGGCGTTGCTAACCCCTCTCAACCTGGCCCTGAGCGTCAGGGCACGCTTTCAAGCGTGCCAACTGCGGGCCATCGAAGCGGCGGCTTCAAGCCGTGCCCTGACGGGAGGAGATGGAACATCGCTAGCCTGCTCCCACCGATGCCGATCTGTGTGAGCTTGTCTCGAGGGGAGCCGAGGGAAGAGAGCGGGGCCAATGGACCTGTTCCGAGCAAAGTCGAGGGGTCTGCGGTTTCAAAAGAGGTGCTGCTGGCTGCGCGGGGGATCGATGCCGAAATGCTTATAGGCAAGAGCGGTGGCGACTCGGCCGCGCTGCGTGCGGTCGAGCAGGCCCATCTGCATCA
>QHYQ01000147.1 GCA_003224175.1 Acidobacteriota bacterium | reverse complement strand
ACAGAAAAAGGGGGAGGGGGGTGGGCCGCTTGACGCCCCTTGACGCCCCTTTAAGCTCTTGACGATCAGTCGCCGCCTAGATACCATTATCCATCCGCGACGCAGTTGCGCGGAGCGATCTTCATGCAGAGTGGCTGAGGGGTTCGGGCCCGACGACGCCACGACAACCGGACCAGAGCAATTTAACTGGTCGCAGGTGCCAATTCCCGCCCGGTTTGCGGGGGACATGAAGCTCGAAGAAACCGCCTTTGGCCTCGTTCCCCCACACCCGGAACGAGGCATTTTTTTTGGCGCGCAGGGGCCCGGCGCAGCCCGGAGACCGTTATGAGCGAATACTACACGTTGCGCTGCCGGGAATGTAATCGCGACTGGGGCAATCGTCCCGGCTCGATTTGCGAGGATTGTCTCGCCCCGCTCGAAGTCAAATACGACCTGGACGCCGCGCGCGCCAGCTTCACGCGCGAAAATATCGCCCGGCGCCCCGCCAGTCTCTGGCGCTATGCGGAACTGCTGCCCATTCCCGCGGGGTACAAACCGGAAATTCCCGTGGGCATGACGCCGCTCGTCTCGGCGGCAAGGCTTGGCGCGCAGATTGGCTCGCGCCGCCTCTTGATCAAGAATGATGCTGTGAACTTCCCCACGCTCTCTTTCAAAGATCGCGTTGTGGCCGTGGCGCTGGCGCAGGCCAAAGCCTTCGGATTCCAAACCGTCAGTTGCTCCTCCACCGGAAATCTTGCCAATGCCGTCGCCGCCCAGGCGGCGCGGCAAGGCTTGGATGCCTGGATTTTTATTCCTGCCGATCTCGAGCCGGCGAAAATTCTCGGCACGCAAGTTTTTGGCGCGCGGCTCGTGCGCATCGCCGGAAATTACGATCAGGTGAACCGGCTCTGCTCGCAGGTCGGAGAGCGTTTTCACTGGGGCTTCGTGAATATCAATCTGCGGCCTTATTACGCGGAAGGCTCCAAAACAGTAGGCTACGAAATCGCCGAACAACTCGGCTGGCGCCTGCCCGACAATATCGTCGTGCCCATGGCCGGCGGTTCGCTGATCACAAAAATTCATAAAGCTTTTCAGGAATTGATCGCGCTCGGAATCGTAGAATCGAAGACCGTGCGATTCTTCGGAGCGCAAGCCACCGGCTGCTCGCCCATTTCCCGTGCCGTGAAGAACGGCACAGACGAAATCGATCCGCAGAAGCCCGCCACCATCGCGCGCTCTTTGGCTATCGGCAATCCCGCCGACGGCCTGTACGCCAGCCGCGCGATTTTATGGGACAGGCCATGGCCGTTTCTGCCGTCTCGTAGTCGTGCCGCCGGATTCTGCCAGTTCAGGCGGCCGCGTTTTTTCCGTGGTCGTTCCCGCCTCGAGCGCCAACGTAGGATGCGCTTTCGATTGCGCCGCGATCGCGCTCGCCCTTTACCTGCGCGCTTCGGCCGCGCCGGCGGAATCCGGCTTCCAGGTCAACTATCGCGGCGCGAATGCCGACGAGATTCCGCGCGATGCAAGCAATCTGATCGTGCGAGCGATGCAAAGCGCGGCAACCGCAATTCATGGGTCCCTTCCTGCCGTGCAGCTCGACGTGCAGAACGACATTCCGCTGGGCGTCGGTTTAGGTTCGAGCGCCGCGGCGATCATCGCCGGAATTCTTCTGGGAGGAAAACTCTGCGGCAGCGAGTTCCTGCCCGCGGAAACTCTTAGGCTCGCTGCTGAAATAGAAGGCCATCCCGATAACGTGGCTGCCGCGCTGCACGGCGGTTTTGTGGTTGCTGCGGCGCCCGAAGGTGCTGCGAGCGTATTGGTCGCCAAGGCAAACGTTTCGCAGAACCTGGACTTTATCGCCGTGATTCCGGAGGTGCCGCTGCCTACAGAAAAGGCGCGCGCCGTGCTTCCCGCGCAGTATTCGAGTCGCGACGTTGTTGCCAATCTGCAGCGCACCGCGCTCCTTACGGCGCGCTTCTTCTCTGGCGGCGAACTCTCGCCGGAAATCTTTCGAGACGCACTGCATCAGCCCTATCGCAGTTCCCTCGTTCCGGGGATCGCGGAATGCCTGGCCTTTCGGCATCCGGGGCTCGCGGGCGTGTTCCTGAGCGGCGCGGGCTCGGCGGTGATGGCCATTGCTCGCCACAGCGCCGGGGAAATTGGCGACGCCTTAGTGAGAGAATTTCGGCGCAAAGGAACCGGTGCGCGCTCGCTTACATTGAGAGCGGACAATAGCGGCTCCAAGGTTCTGGCGGGAGACTTGCGAGCCGCGGAAGCCGCTGAATCGCGCCTCAAAGCCCAGCCGTGAGCGATTAACGAAGCAGATCTTCGAGTTGCGTGCGCAGATCGGTCTTGGCGTCGCGATATTTCACGATTACCGGTGTGTAGAGCGAAAGACCCCACTCTTTGCCGCGTCCGTGAGAGATCGCTCGCGAACCGGCCACGACAACGGCTTTTTCGGGAATGATCAAAGGCTGATCGTCGCGCGCGGTCAGCACATTCCCGCTGGCCAGATCGTACACAGGCGTAGAGCGATTCAGGATCGTCCCGGTGCCCAGAACTGCTCCGCGTTTCACGATGGTGCCTTCGTAAACGCCGCAATTGCCGCCCACGAGCACATCGTCCTCGATGATTACGGGCATCGCGCCGACCGGCTCGAGAACTCCGCCGATTTGCGCCGCCGCGGAAATATGGCAGCTCTTGCCGACTTGCGCGCAGCTACCGACGAGCGCGTGCGAATCGATCATGGTCTGCTCTCCGACGTAGGCGCCTACGTTGATGAACATCGGCGGCATGCAGGTGACACCTTTGCCGAGAAAGCAGCCATCCCGCAAGCTTGATCCTCCCGGAACGATGCGCACGGCGTTCGCCAGGGTGACGCTCTTCAGCGGATAAGTGGCTTTATCGAAAAATGCCTGCCCCGCTCCGTTACTGGACATGGGCACGACCGCGCCCATGCGGAAGCCGAGTAGAATGCCCTTCTTAACCCAGCTGTTTACGCGCCAACCGGTCGGCGAGGTTGCCTCCGGTTCGGCGGCCCGAATGCTGCCCTCGTTCAGAGCATCTTTGAATTCCTGGAAAAGCCGCAGATGTTTGTCGCCGTATCGGTCGGGAGGCTTATCGAAGAGCGACTCAATTTGCTCTTGCAACATGCCTGTCTCCGACGAGGCCCAAGCACTCCAGCACGCCGCGGATTTTCTCCTCGTTTTCGGGGCGCGGAGCACACAGGGGAAGCCGCCACACGGGCTCGAGCAGGCCCATCGCCGCCATCGCCGCCTTCACGGGAATCGGGCTCGATTCGATGAAATTCACTTCCATCAACGGCAGAAATCTGCGCTGCAGGCGCCGCGCATGCTCGAAATTATTGTCCAGGCAATGACGAATGAGCTCGGTCATCTCCGCCGGAATTTCGTTGGAGACGACGGATATCAGGCCTTTGCCGCCGAGAGCGATGATGGGCAGCGCGAGCGCGTCATCGCCCGAGAGAACCACAAAATCTTCCGGCAAGTGGCTGAGCATGGAGGCGACTTGACTGATGTCGCCCGAAGCCTCCTTGATTCCGACGATGTTGTCGAGTTCCGCGAGCCTCTTCAGCATGGCGGTGTCAACATTTGTGGCCGTTCTGCGGGGCACGCTGTAGACGATGACTGGCAGCGAAATCGCCGAAGCGATCGCTTTGTAGTGTTGGTAGAGCCCTTCCGGCGTGGGTTTGTTGTAGTACGGAGTTACCGAAAGGATTCCGTCCACGCCCATGGACTCGAGTTCCTTCGCCAGGGCCATCACTTCCGCTGTGTTGTACCCGCCTGCCCCGGCCAAGACGGGGACGCGACCCGCGGCCTCGTCCAGCGTGATTTCCACGACGCGCAGCTGTTCGTGTCGGCCGAGCGTGGGGTTCTCACCGGTCGTGCCGCAGGGCACGAGGAAATCAATTCCCGCATCAATCTGGCGGCGTACCAGCCTGTGGAGGGCAGGTTCGTCGAGCGCAAAATCGCGCCGAAACGGAGTGACCAACGCGGTGCCGCATCCTGCAAACATTTCGCCTCCTCAGTGCCCCTCGAACAAAACCTCGCTAAATTCAAACCAGCCCTTTTTGCCGATCACCCATTTGGCCGCGGTGAGCGCGCCGCGCGCAAAGCCTTCTCGGCTGCGCGCGGTGTGGCGCAACGTAATGGTGTCGGCCGCCGAATCGAAACCAATTTCGTGGGTGCCGGTATGAGCGCCGGCCCGGTTCGAGCTTACATCCACTCGCCGGTTCGGATCGGCCTTTTTCATCTCTTCCACCAATTTCAGCAACGTTCCGCTCGGCGCGTCTTTTTTGGTGGAGTGATGAATTTCCCAGGCCCACGCTCCGTACTCCTTGTACGGAGCGAACTGCCGCGACGCTTCGGAAACCAAACGCAAAAAGATATTAACTCCGATGGAAAAGTTTGGACTCCATACCACTCCCGTACGGGCCCTTTCCACAGCCGTTTTGGCGCGATCCATTTGATCGGTCCACCCCGTCGTGCCGATGACTGCATTAACGCCCGCAGCAGAGAGCCGCTCGATATCCGTCAAAACCGCCGCAGGAACCGAGAAATCCACGGCGACGTCGATGCCGCGAAAGCGCTCCCGCGTGATGCCCTGGCCATTTTCATTTTCGGCGATATCGAGGCGCAGCGGAACCTCAAACCCGTAATCAGGAGCAAGCTGCTCCACGAGATGGCCCATTTTGCCGTATCCGATGATCGCCAGATTCATGTCTTCAATCGAAAACCGCCGGATCCGCGCTGCGAAAAAATTCCTGGTGCAAAAGTTTCACTGTTTTCTCCGCATCGCGAGCCGCAACGACGAAACCAAGATTCAGCAGCGAGGCGCCCTGCGAAATCATGCGAATGTTGATCCCCTGCAAAGCGCCAAAGGCTCGCGCAGCCACGCCCGGCGTATGGCGCAAATTATCGCCGACAATGCAGACGATGGCCTGGTGCTTTTCGACGCTGACCTCGGAAAATTCTCGGAGAGCCTGGCAAATGTCGCCGAGCCGCGCAGGATCGTCTACGGTCAAGGAGACGCTGACTTCGGAACTCGCCAGCATGTCCACGGCCGTTTCCGCGCGGCTGAAGATCTCGAAGATGCGATGCAGAAATCCATGCGCCATGAGCATTCGCGTGGAGCGGATATTGACGATGTGAATGCCGCGCTTGCAGGAGATCGCCTTGATAACGCTAGAGCACGGCACCGACTCGGCAACGATTCGCGTGCCCGAGACATCGGGACGCCGCGAGTTCAGCACCACGACGGGAATATTCTTTTCCATCGCCGGCAGCAAGGTCGAAGGGTGCAGCACCTTGGCGCCGAAATAGGCGAGCTCCGCGGCCTCCGCGAAGGAGATCGTTTTCACGCGGCGTGCGTCAGGCACAAGTTTCGGATCGCAGGTCATGACACCGTCAACATCGGTCCAAATCTGAATCTCCTCGGCGGCGATACCTGCGCCGATAATGGCCGCGCTGAAGTCGGAGCCTCCGCGACCGAGCGTGGTGGTCACGCCGCTTTCGGTTGCGCCGATGAAACCTCCGAGTACCGGCACTTTGCTCTGGCTGACGAGCGGTAAAATCTTATCTCGGGCGCGAGCGTAAGTCTGGGAGTATAACGGCGTGGCCACTTTATGGCGCGCATCCGTGAGCACCACACAGCGTGCATCCACATGCGCGGCGTTGATACCAAAATGAGGAAACACCAGGGCGATCAAGCAGCTCGACAGGCGTTCTCCATAGCTCGAGAGAGCATCGACGGATTCGGGAGCGAATTCACTGAGAGCCGCCAATTGCCCGCGCAGATCAGCCATCTCGCGAAAATGGCAGTCGAGAGTCCGCCGGAACTCGCCTTGGCTTGATGCCGGAAGCAATGCGCCGATTTCGCGCTCGTGCATTTCCCTCAGGGCGCGCAGCCTTTCGAGCGAGCGATTTTCCCCGGGCCCTCCGGCGACCGCCTCCTCGCCCATAGTCAAAAGCTGCTGTGTGGTCTTGCCCATGGCGGAGACCACGACAACGGGTTTGCGGGCGAGCGCTCGCCTGACGATGCCCGCTACGCGTTCCACGGCGGCAGCCGATTCGAGAGAGGAGCCGCCAAATTTCATTACAATCATGCCGCGATCACCCTTTGCCAAAGGCGCAGCGCACTCATGCGGCCGCCAGAAGCCTTTTTACCATCTGCTGATAGATGACGCTCGCGGCCAGGAGCTCTTTCTTGGATACGCGCTCCTCGCTCGTATGCGCCACGTGGATCGTGCCGGGACCAAGTAAATAAGGTTTGCCCCAGCTATTGCCGAATACCGGCACGTCCGTCGTAAAGGCAACGATGGAAGTCTCGAACCCGTCGAGGCGATCGAAACGAATTTCCGGGATGCAGAGAATTTCACGGACCTCGGCTCGATCACCAACTGCACGGATCAGGGCTTCCCGAACCGGCGCGGCATCGCCGACCAAACGGATGGCGAGTTCGGCCATTGCCGCGTCTGGAACCACATTGGGCGCACGCCCGCCGGAAATGACGCCGATGTTCAAGGTGCTCCGGCCGAGCACCGGGTCTTCCGGCAAAGCCATCCTGCGAATCTGCTGGAGCGCATCGAGAAGCTTTTCAATGGCCGAGTCGCCCAACTCGGGATAGGCAGAGTGCGCCAGTTTGCCGCGGGCTTCGATTTCGCAGCGCAGCAGACCCTTGGTGGCCAGCGCCAACTTATTTTCCGTGGGTTCCCCGTTTATCAAGAAGCGCGAGCCCCGCGGGTTCCGGGCTGCGGCGAGAGCTCCGGCGCTGTTACGCTCTTCGCCAACCACAAAAAGCAAACCGAAATCGCGCACGCCGCTCTCGAGCAGGCCCTCCGCCGCTCCGATCATGGAGGCGATGATGCCTTTAGCGTCCGCTGAGCCGCGCCCCCAGATAGAGTCGGCATCTTCTCGCGACGGGAAAAAGGGAGGAACCGTGTCCATATGAGTCGAGAGCGTAACCAGCGGATCTCCCCAATGCGCAAATACGTTGAAGCGATCGGCCTTGACGGGGCACCGTTCCAGCTGCCCCGAAAAACGGGCGCTTAAAGGCGAGAGGGTGTCTAGCAGGCACTCTCCTACCGCTGCCTCGTGGTTGGTCACTGATTCGATATCCACGAGCTTGCGCGTAAGCTGGAAAATGTCAGTCATGCTTTCACCCCAGCACGCGTAAAAGCGACGCGTGCCGGAGACCCCGCTCCTTCGCCACACTACACGCAAAAAACGGCGTACGGTGAAGGCCCCGGGCTGCGCTCCTGGGAATGATACCGAGAAGCCGTTTCCCGAACTGCAAAAGGCCCTGCTAACATCGGCTAAATACGGATGGAGGCAGAGAAGGAAGGACGAGGAGGCGAGCCGCGGTCTTCACTTCCCGATAGCGCTCCATCCGCTCTCGAACGGATGACAGTAGACGAGTCTTAGGCTCGTCTCCCAACCGCCGCGGAACGTGCCTCCGGCGACGATTTCGGCGGAACCTTAGGCGGGAACAGGTTTTAGCTGCGTCCCGGCCCCTTTCGCGCGGGCATCCGAAGCGCCTCGGAAATGCCGACCCGGCTACTGATGGCCTCCGCACCTCTATCAAGAACCCTTAAAAGCTAGCAGCTTGCGGGAAGGGGTGTCAAGCGAGGGTCCGACCTTGCATTGCATCTGCACCGCCAAAAAATCATTTGAACTAGCGCAATTAACTTGAGATGATTACCGCTCATCCGGTTCAGCCAAATGATCTGGCACCGCAGAAATCTCTATCGAAACTGCGATGATTTTCGGTCCGTCTAACTAGCTGGGAGGGAGTAACCATGAACACCACTCGATTTCGCAAGCTGCTCTGGCTTGCGCCCATCGCCCTCACGATCATCGCCTGGCGGCCGGCGGCGCTGCGCGCCCAGGCAGGCAAGAGCGCTGCGCCCGCTGGCGGGCAGTACAACGTAGTTAAAGAGATTATGGATCATAAAGATACGCTCAGCTGGAAACCGGCGGGCAACGGAATTCCGGCGGACGTATGCACGATCCTTCTAGTCTGCAACGGCACGGTCAAGGTGATTGCCCTTCCCCGGACAACCGAGGGCGGCCAGCCAGTGGGACGCGGCGTCTACCTGACGCAGGATGACAAAAAAGCGGACGTGCTTGTACTGGAACGTCAGACTCCCGTCGATACTTACTTTTTCCTGCTTACGCCGCAAGGGACATTGGCGAAGGCGGCATATGCGCAGGTCAACAGCAGGTCGTGGGTGCCAGTCGGCATGGCCCTTGCCGGGTCAGTGTTCGACAAAGACAAAATCGTGTGGCACAACTGGGCGTCAAAGCTGGGTACAGCCGCGGCTGCCGACAAGAAACCAGAATCCTGAGCGGGATTGGGAATCGCCCCTCGTATAGTTCGGAAGAAGAACCCTAAGAGCAGATCCTTCCACGCCCCGAGTGCGTTCCTTCACGGAGTTAGGCGGAGCTATCGGCCTTGCCGTTTTTAGCACTCTCGGGCTTAGCGTCGGGTTTGCTGTCCGGCTTGCCATCGGCACCGCGGATCAATTCCACGAAAGCGCTAGCGGAGCGGGGAAGATGGCGGTCGCGGCGGTAGATCAATCCTAGTTCGCGCCACAACTCGACGTCCTTGATGGGGATCAGTTTCACGCGGCCGGCGCGGACATCGTCTTTCGTGAAGCCTTCGCTGATCAGAGATACGCCGAGATTAGCGCCAACGAAAAGCTTGATCATGGTTACGCTGGGCAATTCCATGACAATTCGCAAGTCGGCCACATAGGGGCGGAAGACTTTATCGAGCACCTGACGCGTAAAGCCGGTCTTAGGAAAAATCAGCGGCTGGCCGGCGATATCCTTGGCAGTGACCTCTTTTTGCTTGGAGAGGGGATTTTTCGTGCTGACCATGAGCATGACGCGATCGCGATAGATGGAGTGCACTTTGAGGCTGGGCGATTTCACCGGCAGGGTCACGATGCCTAGGTCGATGGTTCCGTCTTCCACGCGCTGCAGAATCTTGTGGCTGAAATTGCGGTAGATGCTGATCTGCACGTCGGGAAACATGCGATGAAACCGGGAGAAAACTTCCGGCAAGACGTAGAGGCAGGTAGCCTCGTTCGCGCCTATGGCCAGGATGCCGCGGGGCATCTCCGATTGATCGGCCACCGCGCGCAGCGATTCCTGACGCAGCGATAGAAAGCGCTCCGCATATTCAAAGAGCACTTCTCCCGCCGGAGTCAGCCGAACGGTCTTCCCCATGCGCCCGAAAAGCTTTTCGCCGTATTCCTGTTCGAGTTGGCGAATTTGGGCGCTCACGGCGGATTGCGAACGGAAAACCTTGCGGCCGGCCAGAGAGAAACTGCCGTGCTTGGCTACTTCGACAAAGGTATTGAGCTGATCGAAATCCATTTTTCGTGGCCCGCAATTCTAGCGGAAACGGCGGGCGAATTCATCTTCCACCGCTTCCTATCTGCCAAAGGCGGCGCATTCTCTGCGATTGCTTCAGTGAACCTGCGCCGCCGCTCACGGGGGACAACCTCGCGCGCTTTATTTACTGACTCTTGATCCGCTGGCCGATGAGCTTGTTCACAGCCTACATACGTTCCGATTCCACGCAATTTCGCTGAATCCTATAAAATAGCGGGCAGGGCCTGTAGCTCAGATGGATAGAGCAGCGGTTTCCTAAACCGCGTGTCGGGAGTTCGACTCTCCCCAGGCCCACCATTCTTTTTAAAGAACTTACGGACCTTGGAGATCATTCTCACTGTGGGGACGTTTGTGGGGCCCCCGACTGCTGCCTTTTGCAGATCGAACAAATTTGCGGCCGCCCTGCCCCCAAATTCCTTCGGGGAGCCTGCTCAGATCACTCCGCGTGTCCGGCATAACACCCGTCGCGTGGTAGACTCACACAGCCATGGGTGAGAACGATCCAACCCGCCGCGAAGTCCTACTGGGAATGGCTGGTGTGCTTCTCGTCGAGGGCACTCTGGAGGCTCAGGCCACCGCTCCCTCCGTTTGTTTTCTGAGCACAGTCGAGATGGCCCGGCTGATCCGCACCAAGAAGCTGTCGGCGCGCGAAACATTGGCGGCGCATTTGAAACAGATCGAGCGTGTAAACCCGAAGGTTAATGCCATCGTGACTCTGGTGGCGGAAATCGCCGCCGACGCTGCCGCGAAGGCCGATGAGATGCAGGCGCACAAGGAGACGTTGGGCCCGCTGCATGGTCTGCCAGTCGCGCACAAGGACCTGCTGGAAACACGCGGCATCCGCACTACATTTGGATCGCCGCTCTATAAAGATTACATCCCCGCCGAAGACGATATTGTTGTCGAGCGGATGCGGCGCGCGGGCGCGATCACCATCGGCAAGACCAACACGCCAGAATTCGGCGCCGGGTCACAAACGTTCAATAAGGTCTTCGGAGCGACGCACAACCCCTACGACCTGGCGAAGACATGCGGCGGATCTTCGGGCGGCGCCGCCGTCACGCTGGCGTGCGGGCTCGCGCCCGTTGTCAGCGGCTCCGATACCGGAGGTTCGCTGCGCAATCCCGCTGCATTCTGCAACGTAGTTGGCTTCCGGCCGTCGATCGGCCGCGTACCGAACCCGAAAGCGGCATTCGCATGGTCGACACTGAGTACCTCGGGATGCCTGGGGCGTTCGGTGGCCGACCTCGCCTTCGTGCTGAGCACAATCGCGGGGCCAGATTCCCGCGCTCCGCTCTCCATCAACGAACCGGGAGAACGTTTCGCGCGCCCGCTCGACCGCAGCTTCAAAGGGGCGCGCGTGGCCTGGTTCAAGGACCTGGGCGGGGTGCCCTTCGACGGGCGGGTGCGCACCGTGGTGGATGGACACCGGAAGACATTTGAATCGCTGGGGTGCATCGTCGAGCAGGCGGAGCCGGACTTCGCCCCCGCGGAGATCGCGTTTCGCGTGCTGCGCGCCTGGAATTCGGCGAATACTTATGGCGCACGGCTCCGTGAGCACCCCGACGCTTTCAAGGACACACTTAAGGGTGAGATCGAGGAAGGGCTGCGGCTGACAGGTGTGGATGTAGCGCGAGCCGAGACCGCCCACGGCCAGCTCTGGCGGCGCTTTCAGGCATTCCTTGAAAAGTACGAATATTTCGTTCTGCCCACCACGCAGTTGCCGGCATTCGACGTCAACACGCCGTACCCAACAGAGATTGCGGGCATCAAGTTCGATAACTATATCGACTGGATGAAGTCCTGCTGGTATATCTCAGCGACAGGCAATCCAGCGGCCTCGGTGCCAGGCGGCTTCACGCCTGAGGGACTTCCGGTTGGCGTGCAAATCGTTGGCCGCGAGAAAGGAGACTTCAGCGTCCTGCAAATGGCACACGCGTTCGAACAGGCGACTGGCTTCGGTAAGAAGCGCCCGGGCATTGCGTAGATGACGTGCACGCGTTCGTGGCAGCCGCGGCCATCGTTGCGGCACATGTCTCCCGTCGGACAGCTTTAAGCGTCGGCGTGTTAGCTTGTTCAAGGGACCAGGGCACGAAAGAAGTCCCGCATAATTGGTCGAACTCTTCCGGGGAGAGCGATGGCTTCTTCATCCACAGGAAAACACGCGGGCTCCAGCGCGGCAAGTGACCAGGCTAGCCCCGCCGAGCCTTCCTTTGCCGAGCGAGCACGCACTCTGATGCACTTAGGCCGCATCGGCAGCCTCTCGACCCTTTCACGCAAGCAGCCAGGTTTCCCCTTCGGATCAGTGATGCCTTACGGGCTGGACGACCTCGGGCATCCTGTCTTCTTAATCAGTACGATGGCCATGCATACCCAAAATTTGCAGGCGAACCCGCACGCCAGCCTCCTGGTGACCCAGCCTGACGCCAGCGGCGATCCCCTGGGGGCGTCCAGAGTCACGCTGCTCGGAAATGTTCTACCCGTAGCTGAAACAGGTATGGCCGAGGCACGAACGCTTTACTTAGCACGCTACGCCAACAGCAAATACTGGGTGGACTTTGAAGACTTTTCTTTTTACCGCATGGACGTGGTGGACGTTTATTACGTGGGTGGCTTCGGGGTGATGGGCTGGGTCTCCGCTTTGGAATATGATCGTGCGAAACCCGACCCGCTTGCCGACGTTGCAAGCGGCATCATCCAGCACATGAACACTGATCACGGGGACGCGCTCATCGTGCTGGCCCGGGTGTTGACTGGGATCGAGTCTCAGGAGGTAGCGATGACTTCAGTCGACCGGCTCGGCTTTCACGTGCGTCTGAAAACCCAAGATGGCATGCGTGGTGCACGCATCGCATTCTCGCGGGAAGTGACCACTCCGGCGGAGGCGAGAACCGTTCTGGTAGAGATGGTGGCGCAAGCAAGGCAAAGGTGAACAGTCGAGAGACTCTCAACGGCAGGTCCTACTCCCGCCGTGCTTGTTTCACTGTCCCTGGCACCCACGTAGGTGTTCCCTCTTCCCACTTGTCGTCGGTGATTGGCCGCTGGTCAGAACCGTCCGCTTTCATAATGTAGAGTTCCGCGTAAGGCTGCGGCGCTACGTCATAGAGCGGGGCTTCGTCCCTGAAGCCCAAGCGCGAACTGCTGAACACAATGTATTGGGCGTCGGGCGACCAGGCGCAGTGAGCATCGTTGCCAGGCGCGTCCGTCAATTGCTTGAGGTCACTACCGTCCGGTCGGACAGAGAAGATGTCAAATGCGTTCTGCGTAGCGCGAGTGAAACAGATGCGGTCACCGGTCGGCGACCAGACGGGGAAATTGTCGTAATCCGATGTGAGTGTTGTAATCGAGCCGTCTTGCAGGTTCAGGATGCGCAGACCCCGATCCTGCTGGGCCCAAATACGATATGCGATGTGCTTTCCATCCGGCGACCAACTCGGAAAGCCACTGTTGATGGGCCCGCTGGTGAGGTCGCGCTTTTCAGAGCCGTCCGCGCGCACCATCATCAGATGTGCAGGTTTGGTTTCGCGATCGGTGAAGAATGCACCGAATCCAAAAGCGATCCACTGCCCATCCGGCGACCAGGTCGGCGCGTAGGCTCCCCCGTCCTTGTCCGAGAAAACCCGCTTCGCATTGCCGCCGTCCAAATCCATCACCGAAAGCGCAATTTGAGATAGGTTGACGCCAGCAGTTAACTCTCCGAACGGGCTCAGAGCCAATTTCCCGGTGCTAGCCACTGCCGGGAATTCACCCGAATACCGGAGCTCGAATTTGGGATCACTGGCGAACACCGGCTGGTTTTGTCGTGAAGAATCAGTGCTGTCCCATTAAAAGTCGAATAGGTTCAATTGGTTGCAGGGCTCGGCATCCGTGAACCCATCGTTGAAGTTGGAAAACCCCTCTAAAATCGGGGTTTTTTCGAAAACTGTGACGCTGAG
>QHYQ01000146.1 GCA_003224175.1 Acidobacteriota bacterium | reverse complement strand
TGACTTTGCCGATGGGAAGGAGTTGTTCGAGGCAAGCGACGCTGGACAGCCATCGGGCAAGAGGGTTCCTTGTAGCACGAGGAGGAATCCCGAGTGCCCAGAAAGCGACTGTCCATGCGAAAACTCAGGGAAGTTTTAAGACTGCGATTCGAGTTAAAGCTATCCCAGAATCAGATCGCCCGCAGTTGTGCAATCTCCCAAGGCACCGTTTGCCAGTACCTAAAACGAGCGCGGGCCGCGGAGATCACCTGGCCTTTACCGGAAGGTTGGAATGAAGCCCGACTCGAAGAAGCTCTGTTTGGGCCGTCACCGAGGCGGGTTTATGAAAACCAACGACCCCTCCCGGACTTTGCTGGCCTGCACAAAGAGCTCCAAGACCACCGCCATCTAACGCTACAACTGTTGTGGGAGGAATATCGCCAGAATCATCCCAACGGTTACAGCTACACGCGCTTCTGCGAACTCTACCAGCGCTGGCGACGCCATCTCGATGTGGTGCTCCGCCAAGAGCACAAGCCCGGCGAGAAACTCTTCGTCGACTACGCGGGACCGACGATTCCCATTTACGATCCGCAGGACGGGACGGTGTGCCCGGCCTATCTGTTCGTCGCGGTCCTCGGCGCCAGTAACTACACCTATGCCGAGGCCACCGCCAGTCAAGGACTAGAGGATTGGCTCGGAGCCCATATTCGCACCTTCGAATTTATCGAAGGTGTCGTACAGCTGGTGATTCCAGACAACCCCCGCACGGGGGTAAAGCGTGCTTGCCGCTATGAACCCGATCTCAATCCGGCCTATCAAGAAATGGCCCAGCACTATTCCGTGGGAATTTTGCCGGCGCGTCCGCGTCGCCCCAGGGACAAAGCCAAAGTCGAGGTGGGAGTAAAAATTGCCGAGCGTTGGATCCTGGCCGCCTTGCGGCATCGGAAATTTTTTAGTCTCCTCGAGCTCAACCAAGCCATTCGCGAATTACTGGAGAAACTGAACCACCGCCCCTTCAAAAAGCGCCCGGGATATCGGGCCAGCTTGTTTGAGGAGTTGGACCGTCCGGCCCTAAAACCTCTTCCCGCTCACCGCTTCGAACTCCACCATTGGACCGAAGCGCGCGTCAATATCGACTACCATGTTCAATTCGACTTCCACTTCTACAGTGTCCCTTACAACAGCGGAGAGATGGTGGAGATTCGCTCCACCGCGAGCACCATCGAAATCTACTACCGCGGCGAGCGCGTCGCTTCCCACGCCCGTAGCCATCAGCCGTATAAAGCGACCACTATTGCCGCCCATCGTCCCAAATCCCATCAGGAACATTTGGCCTGGCCGCCCTCTCGTTTGCTCCGCTGGGCCCAGTCGGTAGGACCTTTTACAGCACAACTGTTCACCGCCATTCTGGAAAGCAAGCCCCATCCGGAGATGGGCTACCGCTCTTGCCTGGGCATTCTGCGCTTGGGCAAAGACTATACGAACGCGCGCCTGGAAGCCGCAGCGCAACGCGCTGTGGCCACCGGCGCTTGTTCCTACCGCAGCGTCAAGTCGATTCTCCAACACGCGCTCGATGGTCAGCCGCTGGAGACGGCGCGCCTTGGGCCTCCGCTCGAGCATGAGAATCTTCGTGGCGCTGCTTATTTCGATTCTTCGGCTACTCCCCCACAAGCTGCACTGTTTTCCGAAAAGGAGGAAAAATGCTAAATCAACCGACTCTGGAGAAGTTACAGACCCTGCACTTGCAAGGCATGGCGGAGGCCTTCCGCGCCCAAGCCCAGCAAACCGGCCTCGCCGAATTGAGCTTTGAAGAACGCTTCGCCATGCTGGTGGACCAAGAATGGATCTGGCGGCAGAACCGCGCTCTGGCTCGCCGCCTGGCCCAGGCCAAGTTCCGCTATCGGGCCTCGGTCGAGGACATCGACTTTCGCCTGGCACGCGGCTTGGATCGCTCGCTGGTCCGCTCGCTGACCCAGAACTCGGCCTGGGTCCACCAGCATCAGAACGTGTTTTTGTTGGGGCCGTGCGGTGTCGGAAAAACGTGGCTCGCTTGTGCCTTGGCCGAGAAGGCTTGCCGGGACGGATTCACTGCTTTCTTTCGCCGGGCGCCCAAACTATTCCGCGATTTGGCTGTGGCCCGCGCCGACGGCAGCCTGAGCAACTTTCTGGGTCGGTTGGCCAAGATCGACCTGCTGGTCGTCGACGATTGGGCCAATGCCCCCTTGGCGGAGACCGAGCGCCGCGACTTCCTGGAAATTTGCGAAGACCGCTACCAACTGCACTCGACCATCCTCACCAGCCAGATCCCCGTCAAGCGCTGGCACGAGCAGATCGGCGACCCCACCCTAGCCGACAGCATTCTGGACCGGCTGGTGCACAATGCCCACCACATCGAACTGCAAGGCAAGTCGGCCCGCAAGGAACTCAATGGGAAAGGATCCTGAGCGATGGTCGAATCCAAGGGAAACGCACTCGTATCGATGTCCGGGCCGAAAAAAGCCATGACCCGAACTATGGGGAGTCTCGGAAAAATGCACCCACGGGCTTCTAAACGCGATTTTTTTCGAGCCTCCAGGCGGAAATGCACGTCCACCTCAAAAATCGGGCCAGCGGTGGATGGCCTGCGCGGCAACTATCGTCCGGCATCGAAGACGTCCTCGCGGCGCTGGGCTGGTCCGGAAGTGACCACCGCGGCGATGGTGAGTGCGTCTGCGTCGCTGCGCTCCGTGCGCACCGAGATTCAAAACCTACGCGGTGGAAATGACGCCCGGAGGAAAGCCTGGAAAACTCAAACGCCGAGTTTTCCACCCTTCCCTCTGCGCTTGGAAATCCGGCCAAAGGCGCCGGATTCCCACATTCCCACCGCGTCCACGGCTATTTCTCTTTACCTGAAACCTTTTCGAGCTCCGCCTCGTCCGTTCGTTGACGAACACTGACCACTTCGATCATGATTCTTTGGCCAGCGTCGCTGCGCTCCGATCTCGGCGATCATTTTCGGTCGGAAACACCGATCACGATCGCTTCGAAACACCTATTACATTGAGATCGGAATCACCTATTACAATCATCGGAATCTGCACCCTAACCCACTCTGCCGTAACGAGATCGTATATTGCACAATTTTCGTGCACGTTCGGCACCCAGTTTGCGTTAACTTATTTACCGATCAGGAAACTGGCAGCAGGAGGACGGGTGATTCGTCCGGCGCGGCCAACGAACTTTCCGCCGCAGGCTGCGAATCAAGCAGCGGGCCAAGCTTCTGATGGGGCGATCGGGGCGGAGCCCATCCGATCCACTCGCCGCGAGCTGCGCGCCCCCACCGAACTTACCTTTGCCGTATACGGTCTGGCCTTCAGCGGCAGGTTTTTTGTCGAGCTTTGCTCTACTGTCAACATCAGCCGCTCCGGCTGCTGTCTGCGGCTTCGCACGCGTCCGCAGACCGATTCCGCGCTTGTTCTGCGCGCCGTGCCGGGCGGAAGTTCCCTTCCCGCGGGAACATCTCAACTGCTGTTTCAACTTGTCTGGCTGCGGCCCGACGACGGCGGCTGGCTGATCGGAGCATTCGCTCTGGGCGAAGCTGATCTCTACCGTCTGGCATTTCCATCCTATACTCCTTAGAATCGCCAATCCGATCCGGTTTTCGGACTCCGGTGGAGTCCATTGGATTCGAGAAAAGGGAGATTGCCGCCCCGAGCGAGGATCCTGAGCGATGGATCTCCCTGGGCCCTCGTCCCGCAGCGTCTTAACGTGGGTGCGCGGCCTCTGTGAGGTTTCGCCATCATGCCGAATCATCGAGCGCGAGTTCTTCAAACCCGGACGCTTTACGAAGGCAGTGTGTTCAGCGTGCGACAGGATCGCATCTCCGAGCCGGACGGGATTGTGGTCACGCGCGACATCGTGGTCCATCGCGGTTCCGTCGTCGTTCTGCCCGTATTTCCCGACGGTGGCATCCTGCTTGTGCGCCAGTACCGGCACGCGATCGGCGCCTCTCTTTGGGAACTGGTCGCCGGCCGCCTCGAAGCGGGCGAATCGAGGCCCGCGGCGGCGCGGCGGGAGCTCATCGAGGAAACCGGCTACACCGCGCGACGCGTGCGACAAATTCTGGAGCTCTTCCCTTCTCCGGGATTTGTTACCGAACGCATGTGGGTTTTCGCCGCCACGGGCTTGCGACGCGGCCGCGCCCAGCCGGAAGAGGACGAGCGCATCACGGCCAGAAACTTTTCACTCGCCGCACTCGAAAAAATGATCCGCCGCGGATTTCTGCACGACGCAAAATCTGTTGCGGCGATTCTCTTTTATTCGCGCTTTCTGAAGTGAATTCCTCACGGGCCTTGGGCGCATGCGTTGCGCACCCCGAAAGACGCGATACTTGCTTGCAACACGCTCACGGGTAGTCTAGGATTCAAGAAAATCAGCCTGGGAGGTGACTGACTGAAAACACAAACCGCGAAGATGAACGTGCACGCGCAGATGAGCGTGACAGAGTTCATCAAGCATCACTTCCGGCACTTCAATGCCGCCGTCGTGGTCGATGCCGCCGAGGCCTATCGCCGCCACTTGGACCAGGGAGGAAAAATGCTGCTGGCCATGGCCGGCGCGATGAGCACCGCGGAACTCGGATTGTCGCTTGCCGAGATGATCCGGCAGGACAAAGTGCACGCGATTTGCACTACGGGCGCCAACCTCGAAGAAGATATTTTCAATCTCGTCGCGCACAATCATTACCGCCGCGTTCCCAGTTACCGCAATCTGACCGATGACGAAGAGCTGGCCCTGCGCGAGCGCGGCCTGAATCGCGTGACCGACACATGCATTCCCGAGGAAGAAGCCATGCGCCGCATCGAGCGCCAGGTGCTGAAGTACTGGCAGGAGGCCGACCGCGAAGGCCACCGCCACTTCCCCTACGAATACATGTATCAGCTCATCCGCAATTGCAACATCCGCGAATTCTACGAAATCGATCCCCAAGACTCCTGGGTGTATGCCGCTTGTCAGAAAAATCTGCCGATCTTCACGCCGGGCTGGGAAGATTCCACGCTGGGCAATATTTTTGTGGCCAACGTGGTGCGCGGCGACGTCTCCAATATTCACGTGGTGAAGACGGGCCTCGAACAGATGGCTACGCTGATCGACTGGTATCGGCGGACCAGCAAGGATCAATCCGTCGGCTTCTTCCAGATCGGCGGAGGCATCGCCGGCGATTTCCCCATCTGTGTTGTGCCCCTGATCATGCAGGATCTGCGCGAGAAATGCCGCCTATGGGGCTATTTCTGCCAGATCTCCGACAGCACCACCTCCTACGGTTCCTACAGCGGCGCCGTACCCAACGAGAAAATCACCTGGGGAAAGCTCGACCGCAATACGCCGCGATTCGTCATCGAATCCGACGCCTCGATCGTGGCGCCGCTCGTCTTCGCCTATGTCCTCGGCGAGTAGAGGCCGGAGGCTTGCATGGAAAATCGGGAGGTCGCGCGCGTCTTGCGCGAGACCGCGCAACTGCTGGAGATCGACGGCGCCATCATCGGCCGCTACCGCAGTTATGAGAAAACCGCCGAACTGATCGCCAGCCTGGCCGAATCCATCGAAGTCATCGCCCGCGACCCGGAAAAACTCGAGGAACTCCCCGGCATCGGCGAACGCATGGCCGAGCACATCCGCGAAATTCTCTCCACCGGCGACTACGGCCTGCGCAAAAAGCTGCTCAAAAAATATCCCCTGACCATGCTGGAAATGCTCACGCTGCAATCCCTCGGCCCGAAGAAGGCTCTGATTCTTTGGCGCGAATTCAAATGTTGCACCGTGGAGCAGCTCGAGCAGCTTGCCCGCGAAGGCAAGCTGCGCGACCTTGCCGGCTTCGGCGAAAAAACCGAACAGAACATCCTCAAAGCCATCGACGTTTTCAAGAAGATTTCCGGCCGTTTCCTCATCCCCACCGCCGAGCACCAGACCGCCAAGCTGGTCGCCTACATCAACCGATATGGCAAACCGATCGGCTCGATTACGCCGGCCGGTTCCCTGCGGCGCGGGAAAGAGACCATCGGCGATCTCGACCTCCTGCTCACCTATGAGCCGGAAACCAGTCCCAAGGAGCTCGACGCCATCAAGGAACACATCCTTGGTTATGGCGAGCTCGAACAAGTGCTCGCGCGCGGCGAAAACAAAGTCAGTTTTCGCGTAGCCAAAGGCATGCAAGTCGACGTGCGGCTCCTGCAGCCCGAAAATTACGGCGCCGCGCTCATCTATTTCACCGGCTCCAAGGAACACAACGTCTCCCTGCGGGGCCGCGCGATCAAGATGGGTTACACGCTGAACGAATACGCCCTGGCCACGCTGAAGCAGGAGCGCCGCGTCGCCGGGACCACCGAGGAAGAAGTTTACGCGAAGCTGAAACTCGACCTCATTCCGCCGGAGTTGCGCGAAAATGCCGGGGAAATTGAAGCGGCCAGCGAGCATCGCCTGCCCAAGCTGATCGAACAATCCGACCTGCGCGGCGATTTGCAAATGCACACCACGGCCAGCGACGGCCGGCACTCCATCGAAGAAATGGCGCAAGCCGCGCGCAAAACCGGCTACGAGTACATCGCCATCACCGATCACAGCAAAGCCGTGACGGTCGCGAACGGTATGGACGAAGCGCGCACCCTCGAGCACGCGCGCGAGATTCGCGCGGCCAAAGTCGATGGCATTCGCATCCTCGCCGGGATCGAGGTCGATATCCTGAAAGACGGCCGCCTTGATTTGGCCGATGAGGTCCTCGCCGAGCTCGATATAGTGGTCGCTTCCATCCATTCCTTTATGAATCGCGACCGCGCCGAGATCACCGAACGCATGCTCGCGGCCATCGAGAATCCTTACGTACAGATCATCGGCCATCCCACCGGGCGCATCCTGCTGCGGCGCGACTCCATGCCCTATGACATGGAAAAAATCCTCGACGCTGCAGCCCGCCGCGGAGTCATCATGGAGTGCAACGCCGCGCCCGACCGGCTCGATTTGAAAGACGCCTACCTGCGCATGGCCAAAGAACGCGGCGTGCGCGTGGTGATTTCCACCGACGCGCATTCGATCAAAAATCTCGAGCTGATGCGTTACGGCGTGCAGATGGCCCGCCGCGGCTGGATCGAGAAAAAAGATGTGTTGAACGCACTGCCGCTCGAAGAAATGCTGGCCGCGCTGCGCCCCAAGCGCGGCGCGTCCTCGTCGAAAAGGGCCGCCGCCGCGCCTCGCTCCTGAACTTACGCAAATTTCAGTGTCATTCTGGGCGGGTTGCCGCGCGTTTCTGGGGTGAGCGGTGCTCGGCGGACGCGTCCACGCAGCGAAGAATCACCCTTACATGTCCAAGAGGAACGGACATTATTTCGCCAGCAGATTCGGGGCGCAGTTGGATATGGTCTCACAGAGCCAAGCCGGGTTTCCGTGAATTTGGGCAAGTAAGAACTGTAAGTGGCCCAGAGGCGGCGGCCCTCCCGGTTAAGCAAATAGGTCCGCACCGCCCGCAAAATAAAAATCGCCCGAATCATTGCAATTCCGTCGCGCTTTCCGCATGATATTCACCTTTGCCCGCACGCCGCCGCTCCAGGGGAGCGGCGGCTGAGGCTTCGCATCTGCGCCAATCTCTCGGGGCCGATCTCTCTCGCGGCAATTACGATCCGAGGAGAAAGGGGAAACGAATTCATGCGCCGGCCCACGACCATTACACCGCCACAAGGAAAACTCGGCGTGCTCACTTGTGGCCTGGGTGCGGTGGCCACCACGTTCATGGCCGGCGTGGATCTCATTCGCACCAACGGCGCGCAGCCGGTCGGATCGGTTACGCAACTGAGCACGATCCGCCTGGGCAAGCGCACCGAGCACCGCTCGCCGTTGATCAAGGAATTCGTCCCGCTCGCCACGCTCGACGATCTGGTCTTTGGCGGCTGGGACCTCTTCCCTGATTCCGCTTACGATGCCGCGGCCAATGCCGCCGTGCTCTCGCCCGAAGACCTCGTGCAGGCCAAGAAATTTCTCGCTGGCATCCGGCCCATGAAGGCCGCTTTCAACCGCGATTACGTCAAGCGCCTGGACGGCCCTCACGTAAAAAAAGCTAAAAACAAATACGACCTGGCGCTGGAGATCAAAGACGACATCGCGCGTTTCCGCAAGCGGTCCAAGGCTGCGCGCCTGGTGGTGATCTGGTGCGGCTCGACCGAAATTTTCCTTACGCCGCACGAAGTCCATTCCACGCCCGCCAAGTTCGAAGCGGCCATGAAGAAAAATCACACCGCCATCGCTCCCTCGATGCTGTACGCGTGGGCGGCTATCACTTCCGGCGTGCCCTTTGCCAATGGCGCCCCCAATCTCACCGTGGACATTCCCGCCATGCAGCAGCTTGCGCGCGAACACGACGTGCCCATCTGCGGCAAGGACTTCAAGACGGGTCAGACGCTGCTCAAAACCATCCTCGCCCCCGGCTTCAAGGCGCGTATGATCGGCCTGAACGGCTGGTTCTCCACCAATATCCTCGGCAATCGCGACGGCGAAGTCCTCGACGATCCCGACTCCTTCAAAACTAAGGAAGAATCCAAGCTCGGCGTTCTCGAATATATTCTCCAGCCCAAGCTCTACCCCAAACTCTACGGCAATATGTGCCACAAGGTCCGCATCAACTATTACCCGCCGCGCGGCGACAATAAGGAAGGCTGGGACAATATCGATATTTTCGGCTGGCTGAACTACCCCATGCAGATCAAGGTTGACTTCCTTTGCCGCGATTCCATCCTCGCCGCGCCCATCGTGCTCGATCTGGTGCTCTTCCTCGATCTGGCCAAGCGCGCCGGCATGCACGGCATTCAGGAGTGGTTGAGTTTCTATTTCAAATCGCCGATGTGCGCGCCGCAGCTCTATCCCGAGCACGACTTATTCATCCAGCTCATGAAACTGAAAAATACTTTGCGCTGGATGATGGGCGAAGAGCTGATCACGCACCTCGGCTCCGAATACTACGATTGACGGATCCTCGCGCCTTCAGTCCCTGCGGCGATAGTCACCTACGCGAAAACGCTACCTCTTGCGGCGAGAGTCTGCCAACAGGATGAGCTTTCGCCTACCAGCAGACGCCTACTGCTGTTCCAAGATAGGAGTCATCCTCTAGTTGCTTCAGCATGAAGTCGGCGACATCGCCCCTCGCGATTCGAGCCGTCCACAAGAAGCTGCCGATGCGGCGGCCGTGGTGATATGTGCCCCGCACTTTGGCGTTCGTCAACACGGCGGGCCGCACGATCACCCACTCCAAGTTGCTCGCCGCGATCAATCGTTCCTGCCGGGCCTTGTCCCAGAAATACAAAGGCAGAATGCAGGGAAGGACAAATAGCGAGTAGTAAAGGCCCATGCGCCCAACGCTGTCCCCGATCCCTAGAGAAGTCTCGCAGACGAATCGACGCACACCGTGAGTCGCCATCGCGCTCAAGATGTTGCGAGTCCCGTCTGACAGGATACGAGTCGGGGCGAAGAACCGCTTGTGGCCGAGAGCAGAGATCACCGCATCCTGACCGCGCACTGCCTTCTCAACGGTGGAATAATCCAGCACATCGCCCTGCACCACCGTTAAGCGCGGATCTTCGACCGAGAGTTTCCCGGGCACGCGAACAAGCGCTGTCACCACGTACCCCCGTTCTAGAGCTCGGGCCAGGAGTTGACGGCCAGTCCCACCTGTCGCACCTACGATCAACACCCGGGTCAACGGTCTTCCAGAGGGCATAGCCGAGATTTTGGTCACAGATCGGAGGCCACCGCGCGCCAAACCAGCAGCGAGTCCAATCGCATACACGATGAAAAGAAGCAGGAGCGTCATTGTCGTCATCTTACAGTCGAGAAGCAGCGTTCTGGAAGATAAACGCCATGATCGGAGACTGGGAATCGGGTTCAAATCACATTCCCAGAAGCCGACTCATCGGGATTGGCTGGCGAGAATATAAGCAGCCCGGAAGTTACCCGAAACTGCTTCCCCCGGCTAGCTTTGTTATGGGGAATTGGACGGCTGGTACACCGACGGCGGTTAGGACTTCTCGTGCTCTGCTTGCGCAATACCAAGAATGACTGCTTCGCGGCTTACATTGCAAATCCGAACAGTTGGATCTTGCGGACTTAATTATTTTTGAGCAGGGCCATCTCACATGCGAAATCACACAGTCCGTGAGTTGTTCCGCTTCATTTAGTTGCGGTGGTTGCGGCTATCGTCGGCGGCACGCCTGTGCCTTCGAGTGGAGGGTCGCACTTGAGACATGGATACGAGGTGAACTAAATCTGAGTAACTCACTCTTTTCGTCAGCCAGTTTCCCAGTCGGTTTGAGATCCTCTTGTGCGTGCACAAACCGATAGTTAGCGCTGCGCCACCCGCCCGCAAACCTACCCTGTAGACGTGGTGTGGTTTAAGACCGGCGAATCGCAAGTAAACTATTTTGTACTTCTCGTTCAACTTCAGCTGTTCCCTTCGGAAACGATGTGGCACCGCTTGGGCCCAGACCGGACTTGCAATAACGCCCTCGACAGCATCAACGCTCTGGTTCGCTAGCCGTCGGACCTTCGGCGTGGCCCAAGCTATGATGGGCTTAATGGTGCGAACCAGAAGGAAAATGGTGAGCACAGCGGTGGAGACTGCCACAAACAAAAGGGAGAAGACGATGAGGGCCGCGAGCATCTCCTGGACATAATAGATGTGCAGTGCCGGCACTGCGACAAGGCCCAGGCCGATCCAAATCCACGTCTTTCTGTTTATCGTGGACGCCTTATGTGACAACTGCTTGAGCGAAATCACAGACCTGAAATCCTTTGGCGATGCGTCTGCTCGATCGAGTCCGATTCCAGATCACCCAGCACGGTAGTAGCCGGCCTAGGTACGAGCCAAAAGAACCACGAGCCTTCATTGATCCCATGCCGCCCAACACTCGCATCTGCAGTTCCATACAGATCCGTCTCCTAATCGATTTGCTATGAGCAATTAGCGGATCAAGCGAGATTGCAGGATGGGTACTGGATCGAGCAGTTTCTGCGCCAATCCGACTCAATCAATCCTTTTTTACACCTAGAGTCTCGAAATCAGAGGGAGCCAACTCCGCGAAAAACGGCCTTCTCGTTGTGACCTGAAGTAGCTGAGATGATTGTCTATAGAAAGGAGTAATTCGTTAGACGTGCTGTCCCATCAGCACTACCCTACGAGGCATGGCGTGAAGGTAACGACTCGTCATGGACCCTCTGACAACGTATCCCACGATCGAAAGATCGGCATCGGAACTGCGAGGCGATGGTGCGGCTGCTAGCATCGGCGCGGCCAGGGGCCAGGGTTGATAGCACGGCCAGCATATGCAAATTCCCGTAAGCGTCGTTACCGTTGGGGAGCGGAAGATGCTCTGCGCTCTTTTTGCAGCGGGTACCGCGGCTCGAGAATCCTCGGTCATGGGCACATCACGTACAGGGAAGGCCTAACCTATCATGTCCTCTCAGCTGAACAGGGTAAGTCCGTATCGCCCCCCTGTGGGGAAGTGAAGCCGCAAGGCGGATCGATGGTGATGCGGATAGCGGAACTGAGAAAAAGCGAATGCTGCCCGGTAATGGGGCAGATAGCGGTTGCGTTGCCTTTATGGGACCACATTACCTCGCTGGAAACGGAGCCCCCTTCTCGGTGGTACTCAAACTCGAGAACGTTTGCAGAACCAATGCCTGAAGCAACGCAAATGACGACGGCGCAAGCTGTTGGTGCAGCTTCACACACGCCTGGTGGATGGTATCCATTGCCGTGTGAGTTGGCCGCAAGCCCGTATCGAGTAGGTCTTATTTGTACTTGAATGAGGC
>QHYQ01000355.1 GCA_003224175.1 Acidobacteriota bacterium | reverse complement strand
CTTCTTGGATCGGCATGACGATTTTGATGCCGGCTGCTTCGAACTCCTTCATTTTTGCGGCTAGGTCAGCGAAGGAAAGACCGATGTGATCGACGGCGCTGCCGGCGCTGGGCTGAGGCTTGTCGTTCTTCAGGAAGATGAATCGGACTTTGCCGAAAAGGAGGCGCTCGCTCGGCTCCCCCGCCGGCCCGGGCTGCCCACCTAGATATTTGGCGTACCACTCGACCGCCTTCGCCGGGTCGGGAACGCCGAGATGCACGTGGTCGTAGGTCAGCGTCTCAGTCACCGCGGGCGGTGTGCCCGCAGGCGGCTGTGCCCTCCTTCCAGGAGTACGCCCCATGCCGGGCTGCGTCTGACCAGCCAGGAGGAGTGCTGCAACAAGCACGAGCGTCATGGAACCAGTTTTTCTAACGGATTGCACCATTTGGAGTCCACCTCCGTGTTTGCGCCGGATTTTTGTCGCTCTGGATCGGAGAACTACGGTAGAAGAGTTACGCCTCCTGCCTACTCCGGAACCCTCGCGGACTTCGGTGGCATGTTACCACCCCTCGCACATCTGGCCGTGCGGGCCTTCAAAAACGAAACACAAGGCCGGTCGACAATCGAAGGCTGTTCTCCTTATTCGGTAAAAAAGGTAAGGAAAGCCGCGTCTGAACGGCGTCAGCTTGCACCCGCCAGGCTACCCAGGAAATAACTGAAACATTTATTCCTCCGCCGAGTATATCCGCAAATGAGGTGTGAGACATCGGATCGCGATAAAGAGCGCCACCGAAAAGCGCATGGGCATAGGGCTCAAACCTTCCCAATCGCAAGGAGACTTGTGGCCCGACGGCGAGAGTGTACGAACTTACGTTCGTGTTGTTTGCATAGCAGGAAAAGGGTGAACGTACTGGGAACAAAACAAGTCCGTTGTCGCGTTGCCGTAATGGCCACTGAAGTCCGCGACGATCCCGAGGACCGGGAGAACTTTTGCTTCCAGTGAACCGTTCCAGCCGTTCAGGCTGCGCGCCTCGGGGTTATTCTTCCGTTGGTTTTCTATGCCGCATTGCCATGTTGCGTGGCTCTGTGGGGTCAGTTTTCGACAGTTACTTGGCTTGAAATCGGATTTCACAGGAGTGGGTGGCCATCAAGTGTCCTGCGGGGTGGTTACGTTGGAATGTCCTGGGCTGGGATTTGGCTCTGGTTCTGGTTGGTACTTTCTGCTCCTCACCGCCTTCGCCGCGAGGCTATGACTAATTTCTAAATCGTGAGGGCACAAGCATGCCACTTCTCATCCTCCGCGTGGGCATCGCAGAACCACCTGCCACATATCGGACAGTGCACCGTCGCCTGACAAGTACACCGATCACCATCGCGGGACGCGCATAAGTGCTCCGGGTTCTTACCCTCCGCTTGTTTTTCTTCCGTCGCCTCGGAGGGCTTCACACGCTGCTGGCCGTACGCCTCGAAGTCCTTACGTGACGTATTGCCAACAGCTTTATCCACCAAAGGTTTTGCGGAATCGCCGGACGTAAGGTCGCGGACCGGATCCCTGACGACGGCTAAATCTTTCTTCGCCAATCCGACTTGCGCATCCGCGGGACCGCCCGATGGAATGGACCTCTTCGGCTGTTCTGTCGGAGGGTTGCTATCAACCGATTGAGACCATCCCATCTGGGTAGCGTGACTTTCGCACAGGTAAATCGGAGCGACCCCACCCCTCTCCCAGGAAGTCATCACCGCGGTTCCATAATCGCACGCGAGCTGGTAGTACGACGACAGGCGCACGGCGGCCTTCCCCTGTAGGAGGCGCCATTCCGCTCGGTTTTCGCAAGCGTGCTTTGCCACATGGCAATTGTAGCGGACCCACAATCCCGAATTTCCTGGTCGTGCCTTTCTGTACCGGAACGTAAAACCCCCAGAGTCTTTCTTGCTTCCGAGCCCACGCGGTCAAGCGACATTTGTTCTGAGCTGCCGCGCCATGGACTCGGGTGCTGGGTGCCGTAGCCCCAGACGGACTTGCCGCGCGGTTCTTGAGTAGCCCCGTACCCACCCCAAGGAATAGCTGACGAGTACGTCACGCCTGTACCTCGCGCCGCTGGCCATTCCTCCGGCCCGTACGAAAATGGACTCAGGGGGCAGGAAATGGCGAGCGCGAAAGGATACACGGCTGAAGACCTGATCGAAGCGTTTTGCATGGGCGCTGAATACGGGCGCAACGCTAGAAAGTTACCCGTTGACGAACTTCGCGTGCGCGCAGGAAATTCCTGCGATGCCTCATTTTTTGAGGAAATCGAAGCGCGTAGGGCCGATCGACGCAGGGTCCGCGCGCTGTAACTGGCAGAAAACGGATTCACGGAGCTCAAATTGTCCGCCAAGATCCTGATCGTGGACGACCATCAAGCGGTGCGAACAACCCTTCGCGAACTTCTAGATTGGCACTCCTTCCGGGTCTGCGGTGACGCCAAGGACGGCAAGGAAGCCATCGAAAGAGTCATCGAGTTGAAGCCGGACATCGTTCTGCTGGACATCAACATGCCAGGCATGAACGGTGTCGCCGCCGCCCAGGAAATCCGGCGGGTCTCGCCCTCCACCAAGATTGTGTTCTTGACGGTCCACGATGCTCCGGACTTCAAGGTCGGAGCGAGGCCGTGGGCGCACGGGTTCGTGCCCAAATCGGACTGATTCCCACCTTGCATCGGGTCGCCGGAATGACGGCCAACGAGATGACCATCGAATGCCCGCGCTGCAAGGTGAGGCAGAAGATCCACGTTGCCATGCGCTCGGAAGTCGCCCCGCTGGGGAGCCAGTATATGTTTTGCATTAACTGCAAGAGTGAGTTTGACGTTAAGGTTCCTGACAAGATCGTGGGCGGCCCGTTTCCAGCGTAGGACCGCAAGGTACGCGAGTCAGATTATCTTGCGCGGAACCTGCCCTTTATACCTTCCCTTATCTTTCCCTGCCCTCCGCTTCCGCGTGAGTGAAGACGGCCACGCAGCCCGTGCCTTTGAAACCAAACTTGGAGCACTGCGTGTTGTCTGACGAGGGTGTCTTGACGAAGGCGGCACTCGTCCGAACGGGTGTAAAGACGTGGTTGTTTTCGGCAAAGGCCGCTTGGTTCCGGCCCCCGACATCGGGAACGCTTTGAATCAAAGCGCGCGTTTCCGGATCGATGACATTCAGCACGTTCGTCGTGTTGTTGGCCGCATAGACGAGGTCGTCGCCTGGATTGAACCACAGTTCGTCAGCCGGAACGTTCGGAATCATGGAAATGATTTTGCCCGTGAGCGCGTTGAGAAACACGATGCTGTTGGTGGTGTCGGTGCTACATTCCACGACCAGGCACTGGAACGGCGCCAGTACCTCGCCCGACGGCGCGCAAGCGCCGGGCGAATAGGTGTTCTCGACCACGCCCGTCGTCGGGTTGATCACCGCGATTTCTCCGTTTCCCCCGTTTGTGCTCACCGATGGCACCGTTAAGAAGAACCGGCCGAGCTCGCCGTCCCACAGCGGCTGCTCCAATCCACCGCCAGGGACGATGTTTGGAATCGTCACGAACTTAACACCGTACGTGTCGGCATCAATCAAGGCGGCATAGGGCGCAATGGGAACTGTCGCGTCGCTGGCGGAGTTGGGCCGATCGATCGCGGCCAGGATCTTGTGGTGCTTCGGATCGAAGCCGAGTTCATCGGCGCGGTTGCAGTTGGGCCGACACGCGTCAGTTGACACGTCGACGTGTTTGATGATCTTCAGGTAGTCGGGCGAAGCGGGATCAACGTCCGCCACCTGAACCGTGGCATTGCCGTCTCCGGCCCAGAGCTTTCTGCCTGGAGTCACCAGCACACCACCCGGTCCAGTGTCGTGGGGCCCATTCGCGCCCGCGAAGCCCAGCACCCGGTTGACGAACACGTCGTTTTCGGCGTCGATGATATCCACGCCCGCGTTGGATCGATCCGCGAAATAGAGTCGTTCGGTTCCTGGGTCTACCCAGGCAATATCGGTGCTCAAGAGCGGATTGCCGGGTATCCCGATCACGCCGACGGCCTCCAAGGGAGCCTTTGCGTTGTGCTCATCATCCAGATCCCGCCCATCGGGCCGCGCGCTGATCGTGAGCGTCAAAACGAGAGCCAAGCCGAAGAGAAGACCACCTGTCACCTTGGGCTTCATCGCAAGCCTCCTTTAGATTTTGGCGAATTCTTCGTAAGCCTGTGATCACCAGACGAAAGCCAAATCTGGACATTCTGGGAAGGGAATGCCGGTCCAAATTCACCGGGAGAGAGACTATATACGCCCGGCCCCGCGGGGTGTCAATCGCCGTGCGCTTACATTTTGTCGGGAGCTTTGATCCCTGTAGCTCGATCTCGGCACGGATCACATCCGTGAATTCAGAACGGATCCGAACGGTTCGGACGGCTTGCTCATTCTTAAGAGTCAGATTATTGCGCTTTACGTCGAACCTTTGAGCTGAAAAAAGTACAGGCCCGGCGCCGTCAATTTCACCGATCCCCGTATCCTGGGCGTCCACCTCGCGGCTCCGAAGTCCCGCAGCAATCGGAGGCGGTCCCGAGGTTGCCAACACCACGTTTCAGCTGTTGCTCCATTCAACCGCCGCGAGCTGTGCGTACGTATTCTGATGGGTCAGCGTCTTGTCACCGAGCGTTCCATGCATCAGGACCGCGTTGCCCATCTCTGCTTCTTTATATTCGAAGCCATTCGGCAGCCGGATCAGCGCCCGATATTCCTCGCCGGTCACCGGGTTCTTGATCGGCTCGGTCCTGAATTCTCCGAGTCCGGGCGCCTTCAGCGTGGCGATGCGCTTTTCGCGATCGGTTTCGAACCGAATCGGTACGAACAGCGGATCGAGAAACGTCTCGGTCACTGAGGCAAAAATCTCCCAAGGCATTCCGCCGTCCTTGGCGGTCAGGATGTTCAGCAGGGCCGTCCGTTGCTCGGGCGTAGTGCGCTCGTCGATTGCTGCCCGTGCGATACCCTTGCCCTCATGCACCGCGCCGGGGAACCAAAATGCCTCCGCAAAGCCGAGTCCATCGAGCTTCGTCCGGCCGTACTGGCCTTCACGGATCCTGACACCCACGAGCGCTTCACAACGACCGTGCGTCGGTAACGCATTAAATTGACACGGACAACCCCACGCACAATTGCAGGTTGCCGCTTCTTCACCGACGATATGCCACCGAGTCTTTACCCTCTCAATCATCGTCACTCCTCTCGGCCGAGATTGTACATCAGCGAATTGAGGAGGGAGGAGCTGTCATACTCGCGCGATGCTTCAAGAATTTCCCGGCTTCGCGCGAGCGGTTGGCTAGAAAGAAGATCGACGTGAGCGTGCTCCAGGAACGAGCGGATCGCGGAATAAGACCGCAGGATCGAGCAAATCGCCAAGGAGGTCTATCCCCAGGTGGCCTCCCCATACGATTTCGTCAACCCGCGTGCGGTGTTCACTAACGCCGTGCGCGCACGGACCAGTCCCACTCGCGTTGCGCGCGTGAGCGACGATTACTTCGTGCCCCAACCGGCCCAATTGCCGGCTTACCCAAGGCGAATGGGTTCCGGTTTCCAGTCCGATCCGACTGCGTGGGATCCTGCCGAAGACTTCGTCGATCCCTTTCGGTATCGTCGGTAGGTGGTGCTCCCCAATCACCTCGCCCGATTCATTCAAAATGCAGTAATGGCTGAATCGGTCTCCCAGATCCAATCCGATCGTCAGCTTCTGACCTTTGAAATTCTCGATTCTGCCCATCGCTTCAGTGTTAATCTTATTCATACCCGGTCTCCTTAATCTTGCGCCTCGAGCGCGTCGATCATTGGGAGCGTATCGCATCCCGCTGGAGACCGGCCTTCTCATCCCATCTGATAAGTCAGATTTTCAGAAAACTAGCCGAGAGCCACTCTCCGGCAAGCGCATTTATCGGGAACTGAGATCCTTCCCTTGAGGGACGTGCTTATGCCGGTTGGCCAAAGATTTCCACGAAACGCTCGGCCTCTGCCTTAGGGTTACGCTATGATATGACGGTTAATCGAATGTCCTCATCCGAAGCCACGACAAGAAGTATCCGGGTCCACGTCAAGGCCGAATACGATCCCGGCCGCTCTAGTCCTCATCAGAACCAGTGGTTCTTTCTCTACACGGTCCGCATTACGAATGAAGGATCGAACACCGTGCAACTCATCAGTCGCCACTGGGTGATCACCGACGCGATGGGAAAGGTGCAGGAGGTTCGAGGTCCCGGCGTAGTCGGGAATCAGCCGGTCCTGGCCCCGGGTCAGAGCTTTGAGTACACCTCCGGTTGCCCGCTGACCGTGCCCTTTGGCTCGATGCAGGGAACCTACCAGATGGTTAATGATCGTGAGGAGCAGTTTGACATCGAGATTGCGCCGTTTGTGCTGGCGGAGCCACAAACCGCAGTAAATTAGGACTAGGCGATTAACCCGGGGCACCGAGCGCGAAGAGGGACTGCGGGGCCGACTCCCGATGTGTTTGAATGAATAAGTGTTTGGAGGAGCGCTTGGTGTAGAAACGCTGAACTCAGCGACCCCGCTGATTCAGATTCAACCAAGGAGGCTCCCCCATGCCGAGTATGTTTCCTCACACAGCCGCATTGTAGTTGCCGAAAAGCGCATTGAACTAAACCGCTGTGCGGTATGCGGTAGCGCCGCAGCTGTGTTCCATCGATAGGTAGTGCCCACCACAACTTCCAGTTTTTTCCTCTCCTTGCGTTCCCTTTGCAACACCATTGGATGGCTGTCGCCAGCAGCCAAATCCATCTTGCAAAGGAGCTCGTATGACTTCTCTTCGCCAACGCCTG
>QHYQ01000354.1 GCA_003224175.1 Acidobacteriota bacterium | reverse complement strand
GCGTCGAACGCGGGTTGGATTGCGTCGCGACAGTCGATAGCGACGTAGCGGTGCAGGATCTCCTGGAGAACCTCAGCGTCCGTAACCAGGCGCTGGCGCTCGGTTACCACTCTTTCGAGTAATCGTCTCGCGTCGCTTTTGTGGGCATGAGGAGCGCCAACCAGGTACATGGGAATATTCGAGTCCACCAGAATCACGGATGCGCGCCCGTTCCGTATCCCCTTTCGATCTCGGCCAGCATGCCGTCGATCTCACTCACGGGATAGTCATGTTGTGCTGCCGCATGGATGACTTCGAGCTTCTTGCTGACGCTACCGACAGGATCGCGGCGGCGGGCTAGGTCCAGCGCTTGCCGGACCCACTCGGCGACCGACATATGGCGTGAACGCGCCACGCGTTGAATCTCCCGGTAATCGGGATCCTTCAGAATAACTTGCAGCCGTTTAGCCATACCATGAGCCTATCTGACTCATCGCTATGAGTCAAGTAGTCCCGTCCTTGCCTGTCCCGTCCCTGCCGTACCTGCCGTCCTTGCCGGGTGCACGACATGTGCGCTGCATCGGATACGAACGCCTGTATCTGTTCCTGGTTGATCGATTCGAGCTTGGTCGGGCCGAACCGTGGCACGAGATAGCAGACAAGATGCGATTCGGCAGCTTTCGCAGTAAATGCCCTGGCCGACCTCGAATCACTTGGGATTGTCTTTATCAGCCTAAAAGACAACCTGGACCTTAGCACCCCATCGGGGCCGCTCACGATAACCGGAGGCCCGTAGGGCAATTGTGGCGGCTGTTCGAGCGGCATTAAATGCCGCTTCAAACCTTCCGGTCGTCGGAAATCGCCGCCACGTTTGCGTCCTTGAGGTCGCGATCCACGATCGTAAGCAGATTCTTGATCTCATCGCGACTGGTCAGCTCGGCTTTCAGCCAACCGTATTCCGCCCACTTCTCTAAGCTCATCTTCGTTCCCGATTAGGAACACCTTTTCGCCACGCACCACTGAATTGAGAAAATGATTTCCGCTCGCGAGCTTTGACTTGAATTCGGTCGCAGAATAGACGGTCGGATTCACTGCGCGTCCAAGGGACCGCTCAACATCGGCGAGTCGCGCGAGCAAGTCCTCCAACGTCACCTCGCCCACGACTAAGAGGTCGATGTAATCGGAGGCGGTGAATTTCGCCCAGTTGATGCCCATTAGTATAGTAGAGGGAACAAGATTTGCGCCTCTGCGAACGATTTCATCGAGTGGATGTCCTTTACTATATTTAGAAGGAGCTTGTCTCCCGGCTCTCAAAGAGCGATAATCTTGGCGTCTCGGACGTACCGCCCACAAAATCGGTTTGGCGCCGCACACTCTACCCACCCATAAAGGGCTTCCAGCTTTAATCCACACCTTGCTTCAGACGAGGGAGCATCTTGTGACGAGACTTCTCTCTGGTGCCCGTTTAGTCGGGCTCAGCACATTACAGAACTTCGCGGCCAAGTTCGGGGGCACTTATCAGGCCCAGAGACCCCTCCACCGCTGCGACTCCCAAAAAATTTCTGATCTTTCGTCTGAGGTTTTGCCAAAAACAGGCCTCATATAATGTGGGGGGCAAGTTGTCCACCGGCTACCTGCAGCCGGCCCCCGCAACCCACGCTCGGCTACCACAATCACTACCCACGCGGTCTGTAAGGCCAGCCAGGCCTCCAATCGCTTCTAAAAGGCACAAAGGCGTTTAGGTCAAGCGCGTCCACTGCAATTTCAACTTAGGAGGATTTTGTGAACGATCGCTTCGATCGGCGTTTGAGTGTTCTCGATGACTCTGCCCAGCAGTTCATCAAGGCTGTGGCTTGGCTCGGTGGATACGTCACGACCGAACAGGCCCACGGACTGGGGATCAGGAATTCGGTACCCAGGGTCCACGTCGAGTTGAAGAACTTGGAATCCTGGGGCTTCATCAAGCGGGTCGCCCTATATCCCGCCGTCTATCAGGTCACGAAGTCTGTGACTCGCTTGCTTGGGACAGACCTTTCTGCCAGGCATCGCCACCCGGCCGAGACAATCCGAACCAGGCTTCTGGCCGTGAACTTCTATTTGGAAGCAGCCAATTGGCCGGTAGAGTTCGTCTTCGATCATCAGCAAAAAATTGCCAACTTCCGCCAGTTAGGATGCGAACCGTGTCTGCTGCCGCAGCGCGCGGGCAAGCCTTACCTGTGGGAAGACTTTGTAATGCACCGCCATGCAGGCGGGCTGGGCGTCGCCGCTGTCGATCGTTACAACCACAGCGCCTTTCTCCAATTGCACGAGCTTGTAAAACGTTTTCGCCGGTGCCTTGCGTTCACGCCAGACCAGCTGAAGCTCATGCTCGTCGTCGGAACCGACGCGCGATACCGGCTGTGTACTCGGTTAGCTCGTCATCCCAGCCTGCAAAAGCTTCTTCCTAGCATGCCCAAGGCTGTTACAGCGGCGCTAAGGCTCTATCGAGTTCAGCAAGCCGTACCCGCTTTCCGCCTCCTTGTTCAGGACAACCGAGACGGACGGGAGCTGCGAGCCTTGGGCCTCCACCGACCCGCTGAGCCCAATCGCTCGCCCCGGCTCGCAGGCGCTGTACAGGACGACGCCAAAGACATCGATTCCGGCTTTTGGCCCGAGGAGGAAAACGAATGACATCAGGCGCAGGTTCTCTGCGAGAAATCTGCCGCGAGATTTATCGGGGAATTTTTTACCGCCCTTAACCCTTCCCTTCCTTTCCCGGCCCATCCCCGGGGGCATGTACCGGGGATGGTTCCGGGGACGATTCAATCGTCCCCGGAACCATCCAAGGAAAGCTGGCTGAACGGAACCGATGACATCCTCAGGAAGATTCTCGACCTGCTCTCGTCAGACCCGCGGGTGCGTGATTTGGATGCCGCCGTTGTGACTAGGCCGCGGGCATTACTGGCGGATATTTTTCGACAACGGGCAGACGATCGAGGGGAATTTTTCGTCTGTGGGGAGTGGCAAGGTACCGTCCGGCGCGAAACAGATCACGCGAATCGAGGTCGATTTCGATGCCGGCGACAACCCAAAAGCGACGTTAACTTGGCCGTAGCGCTACGTTAGTAGGAATTTACGGACGGCTTGATCATTGCTGTCAAGGTGCCCCGGCACGTCAGGCGGATCAATTGCGGGCGCTACGGGAAGAAAAAGGGGATATCGATTTAGTGGTGACACGTGCTCACGATGGCTGGTTTGGACTCGAATACTCTGAACAATGTCCAGACGTTCGTGGTCGAGTTGGCACCGACATCGAGGCGCTCATCAAAGAGGCCTAGAACGTGAACCAGAAACCTTTTTCGAAATGGCAGAGCATCGGCCAGCGGAGCTTGATTACGTGCGCCTCCTGGCTGTTCCGCCAGCGCCTCGGCGGCCGCCAATTCTCTTTGGCTTTTTCGAGATTTCGTCGTGACGCTTC
>QHYQ01000145.1 GCA_003224175.1 Acidobacteriota bacterium | reverse complement strand
ATCGCGATGGCAACATGGTCTCGCTGATCCAAAGCAATTTCGGTGATTTCGGTTCGGGAGTCGTCGCTGACGGCACCGGCTTCATCTTGCACAATCGCGCCGGGCTCTTCACCCTCGATTCCGCATCGCCCAATGCGCTCGCTCCCAGGAAGCGGCCGTTGCATACGATCATTCCGGCGTTCATGGAGAAAGGGAATGTGCGCATCGCCTTCGGGATCATGGGTGCGTGGAACCAGTCTCAGGCGCACGCGCAATTCGTTTCGCATATCGTGGATTTCGACCAGAATATCCAAGCCGCCATGGAGACGGCCCGATTTACGAAGATGACCTTTCAGGGCTGCGACGTCCAATTGGAGAATCGGGTGCCCGGCAACGTGCGTTCAGAGCTGGAAGCCAAGGGGCATGTGCTCCGGATGCACAACGGCTTTTCCAATACCTTCGGCGGTGGCCAGGCAGTAATGCGGGATTTCGGCGCCGGGGTCAATTACGGCGCGTCTGATCCGCGTAAAGACGGCGCCGCGGTTCCCGAGCTCCCTTCGCCGAATCCGTGATTCCGGCATGCTTCTGGATGCCATCTAGTTCGAGGACTCAAACGGAAGGAAATTTCCACTAGTAGCGAAACGCCCTTCCCTGGACGCTCGGGCGCCATTGTGCCTTGTGTTTCTGAAATAGCTAACCTGCTGATTCCATGAACGTTCCCGCAAAAGTTTCAAGGAGAGATGGAACCCTGTTTGCACTGTTCCGGTGCAGTTGGCCTCGCACTCATCGGAGCCACGCCCAGCGGAACCGACATGCAGATGCCTGGAAAGGTCCCGGTTACACTCTTCGCGCCTCTCTTCCTGGCGGTCGTTGCTCTGGTCACCCCGGCAAAGGCACAGCAGCGCCTCGATGGGAATTACGAATGCGTGCGGCTCGAGTTAGAGGGGCAATCCGCGCTGTGCCAAAGCCCGCCACTCGTTCTCAATCACGATGGAAGCTATGATATTTGGGGTGAGCACGGGACGTATGAGGTTGTCCAGGGCCGCTGGCTGGTGCTATCGCATTCCAAGCGCCGCGGGTTGGGCCACTTTGTCAATCCGCACGAGATCGTCTTCGAGTACCACGTCGGGAAAAGACTCTGCCGCGTTACCTTTCAAAGGATCTTTGAAGCGCCGCCCGGTTTTTGGTGGGGCTAAGGGAACTTCGCACGACGACAACTTTGCTAAGCAACGAAACTTCCTGAGAGATCCTGCCCGAATACATCCGGAGCACATAAAGCGCGCCTCGCTCGGGGGGGGGCCGCTATCCTGCTGAGCGTCGCTTGTGCATCTCCTGCTTCATCGCGTAGAGCGCCTCGTCGGCGGCCATCAGCAGGCGTTCCGCAGTCGCACCGCTAGCCGGGTACACGGCCACGCCGACGCTGACTGTGATTTTCGGCTGCTCGGTTTGTGATGCGAGGCGTTCGCGAATGCGGCCGGCCACCAGGCGGGCCGCCTGAGCTCCGGTTTCCGGCATCACCAGGGCGAATTCATCACCACCGTATCGTGCGGGCGTGTCCACGGCGCGCGAATGTACGCGCAAGACATCTGCCAGGCGCCTGAGGCCGCGGCTTCCGACGAGGTGTCCGAAACGATCGTTAATACTCTTCAGACCGTCCAGATCGAGCAAAAGCACGGAGAATTCCCGGCCGGTGCGGCCGGAGCGCTCGATCTCCGATTCGAGAACATCGATCAAGTGACGATAGTTGGCAAGGCCGGTGAGAGGGTCGCTGATGGCTAGGTGCTGCACTTGCATGAATAGCCGGGAGTTATCGAGAAGGGTCCCGCCCAGCACGATGGCATAGCTCGAGACACGTAATATTTGCGCCAGCGTAAAGGGAGCATCGAGCGGCTGCGGCGACACCATAAGCACGAGGTGCGCGGCGACGTTCATCCACGCCGCGAGGGCCAGTGCCTGATCGAGTCCGGCGAAGGCTGTTTTGAGGCGCTGACGAAAGGCGGCGGCCGCGAGCAGATACAGAAACGCCGGCAGCAGCTGTAGCGGCTGCCTGATCGGTCCCTCGGGCCAAATTTCGGGCTGTCGCGAGAAGAGCAAATAGAGGGCGCCGGCCGCATAAGCAATTGTGCCGGCGAACGCCATCAGCGCGAGGTCCTTTCGAGCCGAATCTACAGAATGTGAAAAAGGGCGCTCGAGTGCCGAAGCCAGCAGCATTGCTTCCGCCAGCAGCATGTTGCTTTGAAGCCAAAAGGGACGCAGGGAATCGAGCAACCGTAGTGCGGAATCGAGGTTATGAAAGAGATGTAAGGCCAGGGCTAACTGCATCAGGCCCACCACGCCGAAACCGATGGCCAGGACCAAGGACATCAAATCGCGCGTGCCCCGGAAGCGAACCAAAGCATTTGCCGTAAAGGTAAAGGCCAGGAACGCTCCGATAGTGTCAATGCTGGCACAGAGAGTGGGATCGGCGGAAAAGGGAAGTGCGCGCAGACGTAGCGCGATGCCCAATATCGCCGCACCGCCGGCGACGATCGCAAAAGCGGCTCGCGTGTTTTGCGCAGGTGCGCGTTGCATACCCCACCGCCCACACTGACCCTAGGGAAGCTGCAATTATTATCGCTCAGCCGGGCGGCGAAATCTCGGATGCGTCACCTCTTGTTAACTACTGTGTATTCTTCAGGGCGGAGGTCAGGGGTGCCTGCAGGGCGTGAAGGGCTGCGCCGGATACTTCGCGCCGAGGCAGCGTCGAGGTTCGGAAGCTATAGAATCAACGGAACTTCAGCGTTCGATCCAGGGCCGATTCCGCTGCGCGCCGCTCGCCAGATTCGGGTTCAGGCGGTGCTCACGTTTTCTTTTTGTTTCGTGTCTTGGGGTCCGGCATTCAATCGAGCGATTTCCGTGAAGACCGACCAATCGCACTCGCCCCAACCATAGGCTTGGGCGGCGATGATCTTATCGCGAACGACGCTTGCGAAAGGCAGGGGAACGTGAAATTCCGCCGCTGTCTCCGAGATGTACCGGACGTCTTTTGAGCCAGCACCGTTGAGGGTAGATCCCAAGATCTCCTCAAAGTTGCGCTTGCGGATTTTCTCAACATACCTTGGCATCGCAGGGTGCTGTAGCAGTTCTTTGATCATAGAGGCGACCGTCTCCAAATTGAGGCCCTGCTTTTCCGCAAAAGTGAATGCTTCGCCCATTGTTTCCAGCAAGCAGGCGGCGAAGAAGTTCACCACCAGCTTGAAACTCGCGGGGAACGCCGGCTTATCCCCCAGCACAAGGAGCTTTGCCGTATACGCTTCTAGAACCGGCCGGGAGCGCTCGATTATGGCAGGCTCACCCGCCACGAAGCTCATGAGCTTCCCGGGGCAGCGTGTTCCGGATGCCCCGCGAAGGTCGCAGCCAGATAGTGACTGCCGTGATCCGCGTGCAGCTTGGCAAATTGCGTGGTCGCCTTGGGCGTTACGGTCGAGGTGCCAATATGGATCGCGCCCGGACGCAAGCCTGCCAGAATGCCGTTTTCACCGACCAGGTTTTCGAGGACCGACTCATCACCCATGAGACAGGTGATGACAATGCCTGCCTGCGCCGCGGCGTCACGCGGCGATTGCGCTTTCCTGGCCCCTGAAGCGACGAGCGGTTGCATCTTCTGCGCACTGCGATTGAAGACAATGAGCCGATGACCCGCTCGCTGCACACTCTGGGCAATGCCCGCGCCGATGCGCCCCAGTCCCACGCAAGCGACTGATAACTGTTCCGAAGTCATTTGTTTTCGCTCCCCGCCGGCACCGCAAGGTGCCGCGAATTCTAGTACCAAAACTCCGGCCTGGGAGCATTGCGGTAAGAGAGAGCTATAATAAATAAAACTTGCGATCAGCGGAGGGCGCGGAGATAGTCCACGACGTCCCAAATTTGGTCGTTCGTTTCGGTCCGGGCGAATCCGGGCATTCCAGTGAAGCGGATTCCCTCTCGGATAATCGAAAAGAGTTCGCGATCGGAATAACTCTGAATTCTATTGGAATCGAGGGCTACCGCTGCGGGAAGCATTCCTTGTCCCACGGAAGCAGGCGTACCTCCATCGGGGCCGTGGCAGCCGGCGCAATTGGCGTCGTAGACGCTTTTGCCTTCAGCGAGGCTCATGCTGGTTTCGCGGTCGGCCGGTCCAGCGGGGATGTCCTCCCGAGCGGCTCGCCTGCGGATCACGGCACGCGTGATTTTAGAGCGCAGATATTCCTCCGCGTGTCCGGGTTGCTGGACGGCGCTCATATCGACACGCGAAAGCAGCACGACAAGTCCCGCTATGGCGAAGACAATTGCACCCATGATCACGAGTAGCCCCCACCGCATGCAGAATTCTCCTGAAGATTGCGCTGGCGCTCGATTCAAGCGCCTGCTGCACTGATTGTAATAGAACGGGCGGCCCGTAAAAGCAGGCCCCTTTTGGCGTAAGGACGCCCCCGGGGGGAGGCGGTCGCTGGACATAGGATATCTGGAGCCGTATCGTGCAATGATTATCGGTGGAATAGCGGAAGTATTGCTGGAATAGCGGACCGGTAGACCGTGCAAGGTAAATCGCCAAATCGAACTGCCTGGCTTAGACGAGCGTCCGCCATGCTGGTCTTGACCGGCTTGCTGCGAGTGGAAGTTCCTTCGGCCTTTGCGCAAATGAATACTGGAGATATCACGGGCACGGTGAGCGATCCGGCAAGCGCGATTATTGAAGGTGCCGAAGTTGATGCCGTTAACGCAGAGACCCAACAGAAGTTCAGCTCGACTACCAATCAGCTTGGGCGGTACCTCCTGGCGGAGCTTCCGCCGGGCATGTACACCCTGACCGCCAACATGCAGGGTTTCAAGCAAGGGGTAGCGGAGCGCGTTGCACTCCATCTCAACGAGCACCTCCGACAGGATTTTTCTTTGCAACTGGGCGACGCGAAGGAGTCTGTGATCGTGCAGGCGGTACCCGGTCTTATGCAGACCGAGACTGCCGAAATAAAGGACGTCATTGAGCACCAACAGGTGGTCGATCTGCCGCTAAAGGATCGTGAATTTCTGCAATTAACGCTGCTGAGCGAAGGGGTGGTCACCCCGCCCGGAGGCACCCGGGGTGACTCACTACAACAGACCGGCACGCTGATCAATGTTCTCGGGCAGCGGACTGGACACAATCTGTTTTTGGTAGATGGAGTGAGCGTCACCGACGAATATTTCAACAACGTCGTGCTCGATCCCTCCCCGGACGACACGGCCGAATTCATGATCGATAAGACCAACTACGGCGCCGAGTTCGGAGGGAAATCGGGCGCGGTGATCAACGTGATCACGAAGTCCGGAACCGACCAGTTGCACGGTACCGTGTACGAATTTATTCGCAATGACGTGTTCAAGGCGAAAAATTTCTTCGCTTTGCCCGGACCGGCTCCTGCCTTTCGGAAGAATCAGTTCGGCGGAGCCGTGGGCGGCCCGATCATAAAACACCGCACGTTTTTCTTCGCTAATTACGATGGCCAGAGAACCAGGCAATCGCTGGCTGACCTCTTCAGCGTTCCGACGTTGGCCGAACGCTCCGGGAATTTCGCCGGCTCGGCTACGATTTTTGATCCCTTCACGCGCCAGCCTATCCCCGGCAATGACATCGCCAACGATCCCGCGCTTCATCTCGATGCGGCGGCCGTGGCATTGCTGGCTAAGCTGCCGCCGCCGACACCCGGTCTGGCGGGCCAGAACAACCTGATCTCAGTACAGAAACGGAGCTACGACAACAACGAGTACAACGCCCGCTTGGATCATCGACTTTCCGATCGAGACAACAGCTTCCTCCGCGCCTCGGTTTTCGAGGCGAACGAGTCTGACCCATTCGGCTCGAGCGTGCTCCACGAGGCGCTGCTCCCGGGCTTCGGGCGCACTCTGAAGACGCACACCGTCAATCTCGCCGCAGGAGAAACGCACGCGTTTTCCCCGAATTTCGTAAATGAATTTCGATTCGGCTGGATGCGAGTCTCCGGCGGGCAGGGGGATCCCAACGCCGGTAATCCCTTCGCCTTGCAGTACGGCCTCAATGGCGTCACTGCGAATCCGGCTGACATGGGCTATCCTCAAATCTCGCTGAGCAATGCTTTCAGCACCATCGGTTCGCCGGCCGGTCTCACCTCCCGTACGGATCGCGATTTCGAGTTCTTCGATAATGTCCTGATCCATCGAGGCTCGCATGGCCTTCATTTCGGGGCCTACTTCTTCCATCTAGATTTCCGCCCTCTCTTTCCGAACGGCGCCCGCGGTATCTACACGTATACCGGTTCTTATACGAGCAACGGCCTGAATACCGGGAATCCACTCGCCGATTTCCTGCTGGGCTATCCGTCCCAGGCTCAGGTGGGCATCGGTAGCGGCGCCGAAAACGCGCGCACAAGTTGGGCGCATTTCTACTTCGAGGACAGCTGGCAGGCCGCTCCCAATCTCACCCTCGATGCAGGGCTGCGCTACGAATACAACGCGAACCTCGTTGCGCAGGCAGATCAAACCGCGAACATCGATCTCGTCGCACCGGGCGGCCCCGCCTTTGTGGTGGCCGACAATCCCGCGAATCTGGCGCCTGGGGCGGCGCAGCTTGCTTTGCTGAGCCCGCTCCCTATCGTTTCGGCATCAAGCGTTGGTTGGAACGAGAGCCTGCTCATCCCGCGCTCGCTGCGGTTCTCTCCGCGCGTGGGAGTAGCTTGGCGGATTCCGGGACCGCAGGAGATGGTGGTGCGCGCGGGATTTGGCATCTACACCAATCAGGCGGCATACAGCATCCTTCAGAACCTTGCGGAAAATATCCCGTTCTTCTTGGTGAAGACAGTCACCAACTCCAGCGCTGCTGCTTTTACGACTGAGAACATCCTGGCGCAGAGTCCCACGGGCGCTATCGGTGCGAACGGTGTGAATCACGACTATCGGATTGAGTACAACGAGGTCTGGAACCTCAGCCTGCAGCGGGTCATCATGGCGAATACAACGGTCGAAGCGGAATACGTGGGCTCGCGAACCGTCCACGCCGACAGTGCCACAGCGCTCAATGTGCCTGTTCCCGGTCCCGGAGCCGTTCAACAACGCCGGCCTTATCCTGGTTTGGCAGGCTTTACCACGATCCGCTGGGACGGCTGGGCGACGTTCAACGCGCTCACACTGAAGGTGACGCGCCGCCTCAGTTCGGGCCTCTCGTTTGGCGCGGACTACACCTTTTCCAAGTCTTTGGACGATGCCTCCGATGCGGGCACCACGAACGCCGAGTACAACCTGCCGCAGAATGTTTATGCCCCCGGGTTGGAGGCCGGGCCGTCGAGTTTCGACCACCGTCACCGGCTGACGGCCAATGCGGTTTACGATTTTCCCTTGGCGCGAGGTTCGGCGGGCTGGCCGTATCGAGTCCTGGGGGACTGGCGCGGAAGCGGTATTCTGATCATTCAGAGCGGCGCTCCGTTCACGGTCAATCTTTCTTCCGCGCAAGACGTGGCGAATATCGGCTTGGTTGACGGGATCAACGTCGAGCGGCCCAACCTGGTTGCGAATCCCAATCACGGTCCCAAGACCCCGGCGGAGTGGTTCGACACCGCTGCCTTGGCGCTTCCGGCGCAATACTCTTTCGGAAATTCGGGCCGCAACGTCGTTATCGGGCCCGGCTTGGCCAGTCTGGATGTATCGCTCGAGAAGAAGTGGAGCCTGCGCGAGAACCAGGCGCTGCAATTCCGCGTGGATGCCTTCAATGCTCTGAATCATCCGAATTTCGATCTGCCAGGCCGGATCTTTGGCGCGCCGAACTTCGGTGTGGTCACTAGCGCGCAGGACGCCAGGGAGCTTCAGTTCGCGCTGAAATGGGTGTTCTGATGCGGATCCTGATAATGGGTGCGGGCGGCGTGGGCGGCTACTTCGGCGCCAAGCTGGCGAAGAGCGGCTGCGACGTCGGTTTCGTCGCACGGGGCGCGCATCTTGCCGCCATGCGGCAAAATGGCTTGCGCGTGGAAAGCCAGCTCGGTGACGTGCATCTTCCTGAAGTGCGCGCGAGTGATGATCCTGCTGCGTTCGGCGCGCCCGATTACGTTTTCCTTTGCGTGAAATTGTGGGATTCGGAAGCGGCCCTGAGTGCTTTGCGAAAGGTTAAGGCGCCGCACATGGCCGTACTGTCGTTCCAAAACGGCGTGCAGAGGGATGATTTGCTGCGCAAATCGCTCGGCGAAAAAGCCGTGATGGGAGGAGTGGCTTACATCGGGGCGGGGATTGCGCGTCCGGGAGTGATTCGCCACACGGGAACGATACAGAGATTGGTGTTCGGCGAATTTGACGGCAGCCGCTCGGAACGCGCCGCCGCGTTGCTCGAAGCGTGCACGCGCGCGGGAATCGATGCGGAGATCAGCGCGGATGTGCGGCGGGCGATATGGGAGAAGTTTGTTTTCATCGTGGGGCTCTCGGCGCTTACCAGCGCGACGCGCAAGACCATCGGGCCGGTGCGCGCGAATGCGCGCACGCGCGCTTTGTTGCTGGAGATCATGAAGGAGACGGTGGCGGTGGGACGCGCGCACGGCGTGAATTTGCCCGAGGACTATGCCGAGAAGCGGCTGGCGTTTGTGGATAGCCTTCCCGCGGAGATGACTTCGTCCATGCACAATGACCTCGAAGCAGGGAAGCGGCTGGAACTCGATTGGCTGAGCGGCGGCGTAGTCGAATTGGCAAAAGCTGTGAACCTACCCGCGCCGATGAATCGCGCCGTCAGCGCGATCCTCGCGCTCTACGCGGACGGCAGCGAGACATCTCCGCCGCGTGCGGCGGCGCGGCCCTAAATCGAATGCCGCCGGTCCTGACGATACACTCCATCCGAAGCAGGGCTGTCTCGGTGCCCATGACGTTGGCTCTGGGGACGAGCGCCCAGACGGTGCGCGCGGCGCCCCTGCTGCTGATCGACCTCGAAACAGAGCAAGGAATTACCGGCCGGACGTACCTTTTCTGTTACATGCCGATCGGTGCGGCGCTGGTTGCGCGCGTGCTCGCAGAGGCCCTGGGCGCTATCAAGGGTGAACGGATCGAGCCCACCCATATTGGAGACCATATTGGAGAAAAGACCGGCGCCAAGCTGGCGCGGCATTTTCGGCTGATTGCGGTGAGCGGAGTGGTGGGGCTGGCGCTCTCGGCTCTCGATGTGGCGTGCTGGGACGCACTGGCGATCGCGGCGGGGAAGCCGCTGGTGGAATTTCTGGGCGGCGCTCGCAAGGCGATTCCCGCTTACAACAGCAATGGGCTGGGCCTGATGCCTCAGGAGAAACTCGCGGATGAGGCGGAGAAGCTGCTCGAGGGTGGCTTTCGCGCGGTGAAATTGCGCCTGGGCTATCCGACGCTCGCGGGCGATCTCGCCGCGGTGCGCGCTGTGAGAAAGCGCCTGACGCATGACGTCGCCATTATGGCTGATTACAACCAGGCTCTCACGGTGGAAGAGGCGCTCGAGCGTGGGCGCGCGCTTGAAGGCGAAGGCTTGGCGTGGATCGAAGAGCCCATCGAGCATGACGACTATGCGGGCTGCGCGCGGATCGCGCGCGAACTCGCGACGCCGATTCAAGTCGGCGAGAACTTCGAGGGCCCGAATGCGATGGCGGCAGCAATCGCGGCGCAGGCGGCCGATTACATGATGCCAGACCTGATGCGCATCGGCGGCGTGAGCGGGTGGCTGCGCGCGGCGTCGCTCGCGGCAGCGGCGAAGATCCCGCTGTCTTCGCATCTGTTGCCGGAAGTGAGCGCGGCTGTGCTGGCCTTCAGCCCGACGGCGCATTGGCTCGAGTATGTTGATTGGGCTGCGGCGATATTGGCAGAGCCGTTCGGAGTTGTGAATGGCAGCATCACGCCTCCGGATGTTCCGGGGAGTGGAGTGAGCTGGAACGAAGAGGCGGTCCGGAAGTATCGGATGGAGTAGCACCGCCCATGCGCACGGTTGTTGGTCACTTGGAAGAAACCTAACCTATCCCTGACTGGCCCGGCTGTTCGTGATTGACGCTCGCGTTAAAACGACCATCCGACTAGGCATCCGACAAGGATGGCCGTCCCGAACGACGAACGGGAGCGAGGCGGGGTCCCCGGCGCAGCGCCGGTTTTGCGCGCGTTGCGGTGCCAGCGAGGGATCTCTCTTGACTGCTCTTACGCTGAGTCTCTTTACTCGTGCGGTAAAATAGATATACGCCTGCTTCGCATGAACTCGCGGGCAGCCCGGCGTCAAACCGGGGCCTCCCCCGATGAAGTCGCCGGCCAGTTCGGGCGAATTCCCGACTCACGCGAACGTGCGAGCGGTTGTCGTATAGAGAAATGGGCGTTGCCGCGGTTGTCGATTTCTCGCCAAAAAAAACAACCATCCTCGACCGGCCGAAAGTTCCGAAGCGCGCATTTCGAATGCAGTGGAATTCATTTTCCGTTTCAACGGCTCGGACTCGTTCGATCCGGAAGTTGTCATCCCGAGCGGCGAACCGGAGGAAGGGAGCTGCTTTAGGCGGCCTATTTAGAATCAACACTTGCAAGATTGAGGAGCTAAGCGTCCTGAAATGAACACTTGGCCGGGCTGCGCGTTTTGTGTCTGGAAAGCCGGCGCGGTCAGGAGATGGCCAAGCTGATCTCGAATTATGGCGGCGAGGCGATCATTGCGCCTTCCATGCAGGAAGTGACACTGAAAGATAATCCCGAGGCGCTGAACTTCGCGCGGAAATTGTCCGAGGGCGGATTCGATATGGTCATTTTCCTGACGGGAGTGGGGACACGAGCGCTGACGCGGTTCGTGGAGGCGCACGATTTGCGGCAAAAGTTTGTGGACGCGCTGCGGCGAGTGAAGGTCGTGGCGCGAGGGCCGAAGCCGATCGCTGCCCTGGCGGAGTTGGGGATTCCCGTGACTGTGGCGGTGCCCGAGCCGAATACGTGGCGAGAGTTGCTCGCCGCCCTCGACGCGCGAGCAGATTCCATGCCGGTGAAGGGGAGCCGAATTGCGGTACAGGAGTACGGTGCTACCAATCCTGAACTCCTCGCAGGGCTGAAACAGCGCGGCGCGAACGTGACGCGCGTGCCGGTTTACGAGTGGGCGCTGCCGGCGGACACGCAACCGCTGCGAGACAGCGTTCAAGCCGTCGTGAATGGCCGAATCGATTTGGCTTTTTTTACGACCTCGGTGCAGGTGCAGCATCTTTTGCGCATCGCCTCGGAGATGCGCCTCGAGGAGCCGCTGCGCCGCGCGTTCCGGCGCATCGTGGTCGGTTCGATCGGGCCGATGACCTCGGAGGCGTTGCGGCAAAATGGGCTGCCCGTGGATTTCGAGCCGGAGCATCCGAAAATGGGATTTCTAGTTGCGGAGGCGGCACAGCGGGGGCGGGATTTGCTCGAGCAGAAGCGCCAATAGCGGGGCTGGGCGCGGATGGCACGGGAGGAGAGAAATGGCGGAGCAATATCGGGCGGATCATGTAGGGAGCTTCCTGAGGCCGGCAGAGCTGCTGGAGGCGCGACGCAACGGCAAAGATCCGCAGCGCCTGCATGAACTCGAAGATCGCCACATCGCGCGCGTTCTGGCGAAGCAGAAAGAACTGGGCTTCCAGATTTTTACAGACGGGGAATTGCGGCGGCGGAATTTCATGAGCGATTTCACCGACGCTGTGGAGGGCTTTGACCTCAGCGACTCGCTGGCGCGGACCTGGGAGGCGGCTGAAGCGAAGAGCGCTACTACCATCAGAGTTGCGGGAGTGGTGACGGCTAAATTGCGGCAAGTGCGGCCGTTGACCGGGCATGAGCTGCCCCATCTGAAAAAGCACAGTCCCGGCGCGATCAAGATGACGCTGCCCAGCGCGACGCAGTTTCCGGCGATTTCGTACAAGCGCGGCGTCACCGATAAGGTCTACGACACGCATTCGGCTTTGCTGTGGGACATTGTCGGCATCATGAAGGTGGATCTCGCGAAGTTGGCGGGCGATGGCGTTAAATACATTCAAATCGATGCGCCGCGCTACAGCTATTTCATGGACGAGAAATGGCGCCAGTGGATTCACGCGGAAATGAAGGTCGAGCCGGATGCGCTCCTCGAGGAGTCGATTCGCGCGGATAACGCCTGTTTCCATGCGGCGCGGCGTCCGGGCGTGACGCTGGCAATTCATCTTTGCCGCGGCAATAACCGCAGCCATTGGTATGCCGAAGGAGGTTACGACGCGATCGCGGAAAAGCTTTTTGGAACCCTGAACGTGGACCGCTTCCTGCTGGAATATGACGACGAGCGCTCGGGCACTTTCGAGCCGCTGCGGTTTGTTCCGAAGGGCAAAACCGTGGTGCTGGGATTAATCAGCTCGAAGCGGCCGCAGCTGGAAAAAGCGGAGCTTCTGGCGCGGCGAATCGAGGAGGCTTCGCGGTTCGTGCCGCTGGAGAACCTGGCGGTCAGCCCGCAGTGCGGGTTCGCTTCGACGATGGAAGGGAATTTACTTGCGGAAGATGATCAGTGGGCCAAGCTGGGGCTGGTGGTGGAAACGGCACGGCGCATGTGGGGATAAGGTTTGAGAACGCCGGGATGTCATTCTGAACGAAGCGAAGAATCTCTCCGTGCTTCTCTCTTCGGCAGACGCAAAGATGGAAAATAGCAAAACTCTAACTGGGAAGATTGCGATTGTGACGGGAGGCAGCCGCGGGATTGGGCGCGCCATCGCTTTGCGATTGGCGCGCGAAGGCGTGCGGGTGGTGATCGCGGCGCGCGATAAGGCGGCGTTGACTGCTGCTGCCGACCAGATCGCCAAGACGGGGGGCATTGTCGAAACATTTGCCGTCGATCTGCGCGAGCCCGAAGCGCCGGGCGCTCTGGTGCGGGCGGCGCTCCAAGCATTTGGCGCGGTTGACATCGTCGTAAACAACGCCGGCGCGACACGCCGGGGCGAGTTCCTGGAGCTTTCAGACGCGGATTGGTCCGATGGCTTCGCGCTGAAGTTTTTTGGCGCGGTGCGGCTGGTTCGGGCAGCCTGGCCGTACCTGAAAGAGCGACGCGGCGCGGTGTTGAACATCATTGGAACCGGGGGCCGTACGCCCGGGCCGCTCTTTACTATCGGGGGTTCGGTGAACGGCGCGTGCCTTTCGTTCACCAAGGCGATGGCGGACATCGGGGTTCGCGATGGCGTGCAGGTGAACGCTATCAACCCCGGATATATTCGCACCGACCGGCTGCGCGCCTGGCTGCAGGCGGCTGCCGCACAGCATGGAGGAGATGCGGAGGCGGCGGCGAGGGAGATGGTTACGCGCGCGAATATCGTCCGGCTGGGGGAGCCGGAGGATATCGCAAACCTGGCGGCGTTCGTGCTGGCTCCGCAGAACCGGTTTTTGCAAGGCGCGTTGATTGACCTTGACGGCGGGATGACCAAGACGGTGTAACCACCCGGGTCTCGGTTTGAGGCCGGCTAAAGTCTAATAAGCAAGGACGAAAAGCAGCCGAGGGACTCGCTGCGAAGTTCGGGGACGCAGGGCACTGGAATAATGGAGCACCCGTTTAGAGATCGAGGCGAGGCAGGGCGATTACTCGCGAAGGCATTGTCGGCATATGCCGGCCGCGAAGACGTGATCGTGCTGGCGCTGCCGCGAGGCGGCGTGCCCGTGGCTTTTGAGATTGCGCGAGCGATTCATGCTCCGCTCGACGTATTTGTGGTGCGGAAGCTAGGAGTACCCGGGCATGAGGAACTGGCAATGGGAGCGATCGCCAGGGGAGGGATTTTGGTTCTCGATCCCAACGTGGTCGAAGACCTGGCGATTCCTCCGGAGGTGGTCGCCGACGTGGCTACGCGTGAGGAACAGGAAAGGCTCCGGCGCGAAAGGGAATATCGTGGGGATCGGCCGGAGCCGGTGGTACAAGGCCGCACGGTGATTCTCGTTGATGACGGATTGGCTACGGGTTCGACGATGCGTGCGGCAGTGGCGGCGCTGCGGAAGCTGCATCCGGCAACGATTGTGGTGGCGGTGCCGGTGGCGGCCTCTTTGACCTGCGCCGAACTCGCGGAAGTGGTGGACGACATCGTCTGCGTTCGCACGCCGGAGCCATTTCATTCCGTGGGCGAGTGGTATGAGGAGTTTTTGCAGACGACGGATGAAGAGGTGCGCGAACTACTGGCTCGCGCCGAGAGGGAGACGGCACAGCAGCGACGATGAGCGGGGTTGAAGGACAAGTTCAGAGTTACGTATGGCATACCGGATTTTCTGTATGCGCTGTGGAAAAGAGGCCACATTTGCGTTCTCTGGGAACAAGGGGCAGCTGCTCGGTATAGCGAAGAGCTCGTGCCATTTGGTGGTGCGATCCTGTGGGGCGGCTCCGTGTGTTGCTTTATGAGGCTCCTGTACTTTCGGCCAGTAGTATTGGTGTCGGTTAGTTCCTAACCTGTTGTTTCTGGTGGTGTGCGCGGCATTTGGCAATCGGGCCGGAGCTTGCGCGGAATACGCCTGGGAAAAGGATCCCTCTAATGAAAAGACGTCCGACGGCAGCAGATGGAACAAAACTGGAACGCAGGAAGGAGACGCGTTTCCCGGTGAGCATTCCTATGCAAGCCAGGTGGAAGGGGGCGGACGGTGTGTTGATGAAAGAGGAGGCCTTCGCGAGGCAAGTGAATGCCCATGGCGGGCTATTGGAGATGGCGAATTATCCGGACCTCGGAACCAGAGTGGCGCTCACAAACTTGCTCTCGGCCGAAACGATGGAGGCGCGAGTACTGGCGACGCCCAATTCCCGGGAGGGCGTTTCGCATGGGATTGTGGTGGAGCTCGTTACGCCCGACGAAAGTTTCTGGGGAGCGAGCCTGCAGATGAAGAAAGCTGGTGTGGAACTGCAAAGGCTGGAAAAGAGCCTGCGCTCACAGAATCTTGATCTGCGGCTGCTCAAGGAGTTCCGCGACGCGGTCGACTATTTGCATGCTATTTCCGGGTCAGTACAGCAGGCGCGGGAACGGCAGATGGACGGCGATCAGGAACGCGTGGATTCCTGGCTCGTTGGGGAGCGAATTCGCCGCACCATAAATTTTTGTCTCGAGGTGCTTACAGACTTCGAAGCCGGCCGCATCAGCGAAGACACGAAAGGGATAACTGAACTTCTGGAATCCGTGGAGCAAATCAGCCAGCGCCTCCGAAGCCTGCTTACCCCCGGAGTGTCGCGCTCCTTAGAAGATACGCAGATTGCAGGGCCCGAGCCGTCTACGGTTGGACGGCGAAGCCGGGTTGAATCCCGCGGGAATTAGTCAATCGGACGCTCGCGCGGCCGCGGCTCTGACGTTCATTGTTTCGGTCAGGCCAGTAAGTCTCTGACCGGTTTCCTTTTCTTCCTCCAAAGTTCCCTGCAGCAATGAAGCCGCCTTCCTCTCGCCAAGAATGTTGGCGTAGGTGCGTGCCGTGCGCACTATGTAAAAAACGACACAAAGGCGGGGATTTGAGAAAGGCGCTGGGCAAAGGGGTTCATACTTCAGGTGATGAAAGTGGAACAACATCGCGCGGCGCGCCACCCATTTGCGGCCCGGGCGGAAGTCGTGGATGTGGAGTCCGAAAAGCAGGTTGGGGCGCTCACCGGCGATCTGAGCGTCTTTGGCTGCTTTATCGAAACGACGGCTCCCTTTCCGCGGGGAACGAAGGTCCGAATAAGGATTAACCACCGCGGATCGATGTTCGTTGCCCTGGGGTACGTGTCCTATTCGCGATCCAACGGAATGGGCGTTCGATTCGGCACCGTTGAACCAGCGCACCAGCAGACCCTCGAAAACTGGTTGGCCCAGCTTAGAACGATCGACTAACCCAGATTCCGCGCGAGTGTTTCGCCTTGCGCATCGGTTGCTTCCGTAATTTCCGCAATCCGTGGTCAAGCTTCGCGAATCACAATCGTGTGGCGGGCTCAGGGCAAATCAGGCCCTGCCGCAACAGAAGGGCTCGCGCCGCCAATCTGTGGCCATTTTACTTTGGCAGGGGAGCGCCTTTGCGTACCAGCAAGCGATGGCAGCACATGAACATGCCGGTGAAAGCCAGAACCGCGGGTACGAGGCCCAGCAAGGCCCAAAGCGCCTCGGTCAAAACGTTGAATCTGCCAAAGTGCAGATTGGAAAGCCAAGTGAGGATTTGGTCCCCCAAGCTATTGAAGAGCTGAGGGAAAGAAAAGTAAGTTCCCGAGATTCCCCACACCATTACAAAGAGAAAGCACCAGAATCCGAGCACATTGTGCAGGTCCCAATTGATTCGCGCGAGACTCGATCTCCAATTTACCGTCAGGCTCCGGCGCCAATGGGCGACTCCCGGCCACCAGATAACCGCACCCGTCAAACAAAGCAGCGTCAGGCAGGTTGCCCCAATTCCGTTCAGGCGACGGCCCGCGTCTCCATGTAACAAGTTCGCATGAAAGTCCACGAGCCATTCGACCGCGCGGAAAAGGCGCGAGTGGGGATCGGCCGAAACCTCCAGCTCATTGCGAAAAACAATGATGCTGCCCGAAACACTCATGCACAGGAGATAGATGCTGGCTACCATTCCCACCCACAGGTGAAGCTGGAACAAAGCGCGGTGCAGCAACATACTTTCAGGATGGTGCAGCCATCGCTGCCAGGCGGAGATTTCGTGCTGGCGAGCCACAGTGGAAGGCGAAGTTTCCATTCGCGTTACGGCAACAGCCGAGCCGATCGATAGTTGCCCATGGGCGGCAGTTTCGGAGGCCGCGCGCCATGGCGTTCGGCGGTGCCCACCGGAACGTAGCTGAGTTGCTGGCCGCTACGAGCGCAGCGGAGCATCAGGCCGCCGCGGCTCATGTCTCCTCGTCCCGCAAATTCGGCAGGGAAGAGCAGCCGGTCTCGGAAGATCTTCAGCAAAGGCTCAACATATTTTGCCGTGGCGATGCTGCCCAAGAGAACGATCTCGCAGCAGCTTCCCATGTGCTCGGCAAGCAGCCGCGCATCACGCTCGAGGGGGACGCGGTAGCGCGCCTCAGAGATGGCCACCGGCGCGGAGGAGATAGCGCACAGCGCTTCTCTGGTTAACAGCATCTCCGGAGAGAGCAGGCCGCCGCAGGCCGTGATCACCAGCACTCCGGCGGTATCGAGCGGAGGCTGAGCGAACGCCCTGGCATAGGCGAGCTTGCCTCGGAAGTATAGGCCGCTGATAAAGGAGAAGGCTTCGCCAAGGGTCAATCGGCCGTCGCGAAGCCGGAGTGCCAGCGGGGAATCGGCGTCTTCGCGCAGGATCAGCTTGGCGCGAATGCCGCTGACGTTTGCGGGGGAGAGGAGAAAGATGCGCGGGACAGGCTCCGCCGGCAACGCCGTTAATCGTGTCATCTGATCAGAAACGCCTATCGACGCTCGTGTAGGCTGTTCTTTGGCAGGCTGCAGGGCCCGCGGGCTTGCGGTCATTTGCGCCCGCTGGGAACCTTTTGTCCTTGTTTTTGCCGGAAGAGAACGCCTTCTTTTTCCGGTTCGCGATTGCTGTCCCACACAGAAATAATAACTTAGCCTTGCAAGAAGGCAATTCTGCTGAGTTCGGAGAGTAGTGCTTCGTGTGCCGATTGGCGGGCTATGGTCATCTAAGCAAACTGACCTTATTTCGTGATGATGTAACCGGCGTCGCGGGAGCGACATCCAGGGTCAAGCGCCTGTACAATATTGGCATAGAGTGCTGCAGCGAGTGGGCGAACGTTCCCCAAAGCACCCAAGAACGGTGCAGCGGCACTGACTGTTGGGAGCGCTCTTTCGGGCTATTTCGTTGACCGATTCGCTTTTGGGGCAAACTAAATCGTTAACCAACGGGCGCATTAGGGCGTCTCTAATTAAGGCGGGTGGATTTGCTGAGCGGGAGCGGAGAAACTGGATGAAATTGAGTAGGGGGATCAGGGCGGCGGCGCTCGGCGCTTTGCTGGTGATGTCGGGCTGTGCCAAGAGAAGTACCGAGGCTGCGGGTCCGCCGCAATTTGCGCCTCTGGTTACGGTTGCGCGCGCGACGGCCCGTGATGTCCCGGTATATCTCGAAGAGATCGGGCGCAGCGGCGCTTTTGAATCGGTAACCGTGACGCCGCAGATTTCCGGGCGGATTACGGAGCGATCCTTTGAGGATGGCGCCGAGCTTAAGAAGGGCCAACTCCTTTTCACCATAGATCCTCGTCCGTATCAGGCGCAGCTCGATTCGGCGCAGGCGCAGGCCGCGCAAAGCAAGGCGGCGCTGGATTTAGCCAAGACGCAACTAAAGATGTACGACAGCATTGCCAATACACGCGCCGTTTCTCAGCTGGACGTGGAAACGAAGAAGAACACGGTGGCCGTCGATGAGGCGCAGGTGCAGGCCAACGAAGCCGCTGTGGAGAACGCGAAGCTCAATCTCGAGTACTGCTACATTCATTCGCCAATCGACGGGCGGGCGGGAATGAGGCTCGTCGACGTGGGGAATGTGGTGCAGACGAATACCACCGGGCTGCTGCTGATTCAGCGGCTGGACCCGATCTACGCGGACTTCACCGTCACCGAGGCCGACCTTCCGGAAGTGCAGCGGGAGCTTGCCCGAGGCACCTTGCACGCCTTGGTGCGCATTCCCGCCGATCCGCCGAACCGAGCACGGGAGGGCAAACTGACGTTCGTGGACAACACGGTGCAGAATGCGACGGGTACGGTAAACCTGCGGGCCACCATTCCTAATGGGGACCACCATTTTTGGCCGGGGCAATTCGTAAACGTGACGCTGGTTTTGGCGACGGCAAAGGGCGCCGTGCTCATCCCCAATCAGGCCACGCAGATCAGCCAGCAGGGCCCTTATGTTTATGTGGTGAAGGCCGACGATACCGCGGAGCTGCGCCCGGTGACGCTGGGCCAGCGGCAGGGCGACGACGTGGTGGTGACGAAGGGCCTCGCCAACGGCGAGCGCGTGGTACTCACGGGCCAACTCACAGTCGCGCCCGGCGGGAAAGTGCACGTGCAAGAACCGGGGCCGGCGAATGGGCTTGGGGCAGCGCCACCAGCGCAGTCTGCGGCGCCCGGCGATAAAAAGAAGAGCTGAACAGGATTTCTCGTGAACCTTTCCGAACTATTTGTGCGCCGCCCGGTGATGACGGTGGTCTTGACCGCGTCGGCGATTCTCTTTGGCATCCTGGCCTACGTCAACCTTCCGGTGAACGATCTGCCGGCGGTGGACTATCCGGTCATCCAGGCCCAGGTGAACTATCCCGGCGCGACTCCGGAAACGATGGCGAATAACGTGGCCACGCCGCTGGAACGGCAGTTCATGCAGATTCCCGGGCTGGAGATGGTGACCTCCAACAGCGGCACAGGACACAGCAGCTTCGTCCTGCAGTTTAATCTTTCCAAGAGCGTTGATGCCGCGGCCACGGACGTACAATCAGCCATCAACCAGGCCGCCGGGAAATTGCCGGTGGACTTGCCGAGCCCGCCAACCTTCACGAAGACGAATCCCAACGATCAGCCGATCATTTATATGGGTCTGACGAGCGATACCGTCACCGAAGGGCAGCTTTTTGACTACGCCAATACGCAGGTGGGCGAGCGAATCAGCATTCTGCCGGGCGTGAGCCAGGTGCAGGTTTACGGCTCGCAATCGGCCGTGCGCATCAAAGCGGATCCCTCGGCGATGGCCAGCCGCAACATCACCATTGACGATCTCAATAGTGCGGTCAAGAACGGCACGGCGTACACGGGAGCAGGACAGTTCGACGGCGAGCATCGGACCTTTTTGCTGCAGCCCCAAGGGCAACTGAGCAAGGCGGAGGATTACGGCGGCCTCATCGTCAGCCAGAACAACGGCAAGCCGGTCTACCTGAAGGATGTCGCCAAGGCCACCGACAGCGTGCAGGATGAGCGCATCAATATGCGCTTCTGGGTGCGTGGCCACCAGGTGCCTTCGGCCATCGTGGTGGTTGCGGTCTACCGCAGAGCCGGGTCCAATGCCGTGCAAGTGGCGAAAGAAGTGCGCGACGCGGCGCCCAGCATCCGCGCGACGCTGCCAAGTTCGATAGACGTCGTGCCGATCTACGACCGTTCCGAAACCATTGTGAACAGCGTAAAAGACGTCCAAGCCACACTGCTGATCGCTTTTGGGCTGGTGGTGCTGGTGATCTTTTTGTTTCTGGGGCGGGCCACAGATACGCTGATCCCTGCGATGGCGCTGCCGTTGTCGCTGCTGCTCACGTTTGTGGTGATGAACATTCTGGGCTACAGCCTGGACAATCTTTCGCTGATGGCGTTGACGCTGGCGATCGGATTCCTCGTGGATGACGCGATCGTCTTTCTGGAAAATACGGTACGGCTGATGGAGGAGGGCCACGCGGCGCTGGAAGCGACGTTGGTTTCGGCGCGAGAGATCAGCTTCACGATTCTGGCCATGACCATTTCACTGGCTGCCGTCTTTATTCCCTTGGTCTTCATGAGTGGCTTGGTCGGGCGTATCTTTCGCGAATTTTCGATCACCATCATCGTGTCCATTTTCGCGAGCGGCATTGTGTCGCTGACGCTCACGCCTTTGATGTGTTCGAGGTTGTTGAGCCGGCGCGGCCAAGGGGCCAAGAAGAACTGGATGGAGCGCGTGATCGGTGGGATCGAGCGCCGGGTTCTGGATGTCTACGGCCGCTCGCTATGGTTCTTCTTGCGGCAGAGGTGGGTCTCGGCTCTGGTGTGGGTCATTTGCTTGGCCGGGACGGGATATCTTTTCTATGTCGTTCCCAAGGCGTTTTTGCCTATTGGCGATAGTTCGTTTGTTCGCGGCGTCTTCGTGGCGCAGGAGGGGTCTTCTCCGGAGCAGATGCATGCCTATCAACTGCAATCCGAAGCGGCTCTGCAGTCGAACCCGGCCGTGGACATGATGTTCACGATGTCCGGTGCCACCGGGTTTGTGCCGTCGAATCAGGGAATCATTTTCACGGTTCTGAAGGGTCCCGACCAGAGGCCGCCGATCCTGGCGGTTTCGGGCCAGTTGATGGGGGCGATCAATTCGAGGGTGCCGGGGCTGCTGACGTTCCTGCAGCCGAATCCCGTCCTGCAGATCAGCACGGGCGCGACCGCGAATTTTCAAGGCCAGTTTGCCTATTCGCTATCCGGCATCGATCCCGGCCAGGTTTATTCAATCGCCGGACAATTGATGGCCAAGATGCGCGAGTTTCTGGGATTCCTATTCATAAATTCGGACCTCTTTAATCACACTCCGAATCTGCAAGTCGATATCCTGCGGGATCAGGCCAAGGTTTATGGAGTCTCCGAGGCGCGCATTCTTACGCTGCTGCACAACGCCTATTCGCAGAATTACACCTATTTGATCAAGCGGCCCAACGACCAATACCAGGTGATCCTGGAAGTGGCGGATAGCGACCGCGCCGATCCGCAGGATTTGAATTTGCTGTACATCAAGAGCGACGACGGCCAGCGTATGGTGCCGCTGCGTGCCGTAACCAAGTGGACGTCCATGCTTGGCCCGCAGGCCGTCAACCACATCAACCAATTCACCAGCGTAACCATTTTTTTCAACCTTAAGCCGGGCTACACGATCGGGCAAGCCACGCAGTTCGTCGAAAACACCGCCAGGCAAATCCTGCCGATCGACGTCCGCGGCAGTTTGCAGGGCGAGGCCTTAACGTTCCGCGACACCGTTTCGAGCCTGACGATCCTCATGGTCCTTGCGGTTTTCGTGATGTACGTGATCCTGGCCATTCTCTACGAAAATTATCTGCACCCGTTTACCGTGCTTTCTTCGCTGCCAGTGGCTCTGGTGGGCGGGCTGTTGACTCTCTGGATCTTCAACGCGGAAGCCTCGCTTTACGCTTTCATCGGCATGTTCATGCTCATGGGCATCGTCAAGAAGAACGGAATCATGATCGTGGATTTCGCGCAGCAACGAGTGGAGCAGGGCATCCCGGACATGCAGGCGATTCACGATGCCAGCATGGAACGCTTCCGCCCGATTATGATGACCACTCTCGCGGCGCTGATGGGCGCGTTGCCGATCGCGCTGGGATTTGGCGCCGATGGAGCGTCGCGGCGTCCTTTGGGTCTGGTGGTCGTGGGCGGATTGCTGGTTTCGCAGTTCATTACGCTTTACGTCACACCGGCCATTTACCTGTCTCTCGAAGAGTTCCAGGAGAAAGTCCTGGATCGAACCAGCTTTTTCCGCTCGACGCGAGCGCGTGCACCCGAGGCGGCGCATGCCGTCGAGAGCCTTGTTTCGCATGACTGACAGCCGAAACGGTTTGCGCCGCGGATTGGGTGCGCGTGTAGTCGCAGTCCTAACCGCTTACGTAACATTTCTCACGGGTTGCACAGTTGGGCCGAAGTACGCGCGGCCCTCGGCCGTGGCGCCTCCCGCTTACAAGGAGCTCACGCCGGAGAACTTCAAGGATACTGATGGATGGAAGCAGGCCCAGCCGGGCGACGCGACTCTGAAGGGCAATTGGTGGGAGATATTCAACGATCCGCAGCTCAATGCCCTGGAAGAGCAAGTGAACGTCTCCAATCAGAATATCGCCGTGGCCGCCGCGAGTTTTTTGTCGGCGCGAGCCATCGGCCGGCAAACTCGCGCGCAATACTATCCAACGATCAGCGCCAATCCGAGCATCACCAATTCGCGGCCGTCTTCGGGACAATTCGGCGGCGTTAGGACCGGAACATCTTCGACGAGTACCGGTTTTGCTCTGACACAATGCGGGCATCGCCTCGGACGAAGCTGTGGCCCAGGCGGAGACGCAACTCGAGGCCACGCAAGCTCAGGATACCAATCTGGGCATTGCCCGGGCGCAATTCGAGCACGCCATGGCGATGCTGCTCGGCCAGCCCGCGTCGACTTTCTCGTTGCCTGCCGCGCCGCTTGAAGCGAATCCGCCAGCGGTGCCGTTTGGCCTGCCGTCGCAAATTCTGGAGCGCCGGCCGGACGTGGCGTCTGCCGAACGGTTGGTGGCGCAGGCCAACGCGCAGATCGGGCTGGCAACCGCGGCTTACTACCCGACCGTCACCTTGAGCGCGACCGCAGGATTCTCGAACACTTCGCCGACGACGTGGTTCACTTGGCCTAGCCGTTTCTGGTCCGCCGGTCCGGCATTGGCCGAGACGCTATTCGAGGGCGGATTGCGGCGCGCCACCGTGCAGCAATTCCGGGCATCCTACGACCGCAGCGTGGCGAACTATCGCCAAATCGTGCTCACCGCCTTCCAGCAGGTGGAAGACAATCTCGCGGCTTTGCGAATTCTCTCCCAGGAGCTCCGGCAGCAGGATACTGCCGTCACTTCGGCGCGAAGAAATTTGCAATCCGCCATGCAGCGCTATCAGGCGGGCATCGATCCCTACCTCAACGTGATCACCGCGCAAACGACGTTGCTCACCAACCAGCAGGCGGCAGTCAATCTGCGGAGAGATCAGATGACCGCCAGCGTACAGTTGATCGAGGCGCTGGGAGGCGGCTGGGACGCGGCAGAGCTGCCGTCGCTGAGAGATGTAAGCGAAGCGATGCCCTCGGCGGCCGCCAAGTAGCAACGTAAAGAGATTGCTCAGCCAGATGACCGGCTAGCTTTTCCAATCCGGGGTGGCTACGTATTCGCGGGAGATGTCCGCGACGGTGCGTGTGCCGCAATTGCCCATCACCAGTTTCAGTTCACCCTGCAGAATCTCGAGCACACGGTCGACCCCGGCCTGGCCGAAGGCCCCCAGTCCCCAGAGGAAGGGGCGGCCAATGCCCACGGCTTTGGCGCCAAGCGCCAGTCCCTTGAAAACGTCGGTGCCGCGGCGAAAGCCTCCGTCGACAAACACAGTCAGGCGGTTGCCGACTTCGGCGACCACTTCGGGCAGGGCCTCGATTGTGGCGCGCCCCGTTTCGGTGGAACGGCCTCCGTGGTTCGAGACGAGAATGCCGTTGATGCCGTGTTCGACGCAAAGCCGCGCGTCCTCGCGCGTATCGATGCCCTTGATAAACAGCGTTCCTTGCCAGAATTTGCGCAGGCGATCGACGAACGCCCAGTCCATCGCGGGATTCTGCCGCAGCACGCCGGTCATGTTGATGCCGTCGTACATGGGCTTTTCCTTGACGGCGCTGCCGGGCTCGCCTTCGTGGCAGGTGGAGCATTGGGTCATGTTCTTGGGCCGAGTGCGCAGGTAGGTTTCGCTGTTGCGGCCAGTGGTGTTATCGCAGGTGAGAGCAATCACTTTGCAGCCGGCGGCTTCCACGCGCCGCAGGATTGTTTCGCAAACGTCCCAGGAACTCGGGGCGTAAAGCTGATACCAGACGGGACGCCCGAGTTCCTTGTTCACGTCCTCGACCGCGGTCGAGGTGGACGTGGACAAGAACTGCAGCGTGCCACGCGCTTTGGCGGCGCGGGCGACCGCCAATTCGCCGTCAGGGAAGAACGATTTCTCACCGCCCGTGGGGCACGTGAAAATCGGGCTGTTATAGACGGTGCCGCCCAAATCGACGCGCATGTCCACTTTGGTGGCATCGTGCAGACGGCGCGGGCGCAACTCCACGTGTTTAAATCCGTCGCGATTGGCGCGCAGCGTGGCGTCGTCATCCACACCGCTAGCCATGTAGGCCCAGTGGCCGGGCTGGACCTTGCGGTGCGCGGCCTCTTCGAAATCGAAGACGTTGAGTGCTTGCGCCGGACTGGCGATCACTTCGGAAGCTTGCCGGGCGTCCTGGGCCAGGCCGCTTCGCTCGAGGAACGCGGTCACTCCGCCAAGGGCGGCGACATAAGGGCTTGCGGCCAGAAACTTCAGAAATTCGCGGCGGGCAGTGCGAACAGAAGGGTTTTCCATGGTGGCGTACTCTAGCACTTCCGCCTGGGCCTGAACAGACTTAAGGGGCGAGCACCAAATGCCGCGGCTTAGCGATTCGGACTAGAATAGGAGCCAATTCTGTCGGATTGCTGGCAGGAGGAGATGATGACAATGATCGGTCGAAGGAGATTTGCGGTTGCGGCCGTGCTTGCGATAGTCGTTGCGTTTGCTGGAGCGATTCGCGCCCAAGAGACGCAATACCCTAAACCGACCGACCTTCCTAATCCTTATCGTCTTGTCGCGGGCTGGCCCACGCTGCCGAAGAGCATGAATGGAGGCCACTGGGGCGAAGTCATCCGCGTGCACGTCGATTCCAAGGGCAATATCTGGGTTTTTCATCGCTGCTTCAACGTCGTGCCTCCGGGCAACGCCACGTGTATCAATCGCGGAAACGCGAATCCGCCGATCCTGGAATTCGACGCGTCGGGCAAGCTTCTGAAAAGCTTTGGCGCGGGAATCTTCGCATATCCCCACGGGTTCACCATCGATCCAGGCGGAAATTTGTGGGCAAGCGATGTCAATGACCAAGAGACGGTGCTTGGGATGTCGGCGAAGAACTCCGACGGCGTGATCATGGGGCAAGAAGTCCTCAAGCTAAGCCCAGATGGCAAGGTCTTGATGACGCTCGGCAAGGAAGGCGTGGCCGGGAATGGTCCGGACGCGTTCGATCGGCCCACCGGCGTTGCTGTTGCGCCGAACGGAGACATCTTTGTGTCGGATGGCCATTACCCGAACAAACACGACGCGGCCCGCGTGGTGAAATTTTCAAAAGACGGCCGATTCATTAAGTCCTGGGGACACAAAGGAGCGGCGCCCGGCGAGTTCGACGAACCGCATGATATTTTCATCGGCGGCTCGCAAAATCGCGTGTACGTTGCGGATCGCAGAAACCGCCGAATCGAGGTTTTCGACCAGGAGGGCAACTTCATCGCTGCATGGAAGCAATTTGGCCAGCCGAGCTCGGTATTTGTCGGAAAGGACGACACGATTTACGTGGGCGCCTCCTTTCAGGATCCGAACGCTAAAAAAGGGGAGTTGAGAGGCATCACGATCGGGAACGCCAAAGACGGCTCGCTCAAGGCGTTCATTCCCGATCCTTCGGACCTCGACCAAGTGATCAATGGGACATCGGCGTCGGGCATCGCGGCGGATGATAAAGGCACCATCTACGCGGCGGACGTCGGCACGCACAATCTAAGAAAATACGTGAAGGTTAACTAGGCGCCGGTAGTGGACCATACATTCCGATAATCTTGCTGACGCGACAAGGAGAGTGGTTGTGCAGTGCCAAACATGGTTCTATCTGAAACTGTTCGCCTATGCCTTGAAATCCTCGCGCGGCAAGCTTATGCTCCGAGCCAAGAGAAGGGCCAAAATTGGTCGAGGAGGAAAGCAATGGAACATATCATCGCGAAGCTGCTTCAGAACTTTGAAGAGGGAAAGATGACCCGGCGTCAGCTTATTCAAAGCCTCGCCCTAGCGGCGACGGCGGCCTCCGCCACGAGCGCGGTGCCGGCAGCCGCGGCAGATAGCCACGTAGTCAAAACCGCCTATCTCAACCACGTTGGATATCAGGTAGCCGATTACGCTAAGAGCCGCGACTGGTATGCAGATCTATTCGGGATGAAGGTAGCGCTAGACGACGGGAAAAAAGCCAATCTCGCGGTTGGCGAATCACTGGTCATTTTTCACAACCGGCAGTCCCCTAACACGCCGATCATCGACCACATTTGCTTCACGATTGCCGACTGGGACAAAGATAAGAGTGTCAGAGGCGCTGTGGCAGCCGAGCTAAAGCGTCGCGGTCTGGAAGTGCAGTCGAGCGCGAACAGTCTTGACATCAAGGATCCAGACGGCTTCCGAATACAGTTGGGCGGAAAGGACCAATGAAAGCCTGATGGGCGTCTGCATTTTGGGGGCGCACGGTCACGAAATTGTCACAATAGTTCGCGCCTAACGGACTAAATTTACACAAATATATAAAACTCAACTGCGAGTTATCTGACGGCTGGCGCAGGGTACGTTTCCGTTCTGCATTTGCGCGAGCGTTCGTCGAAGTCGCCAATCGTGCCGCGCTCAGCTTCCTCCGTTTTTCTCAGCCCTTCACATAGGCGAGCTTGGCGGCCACTTTTCCGTCACGCACCGTAAAGATGTCAACGCCGCGCAAATGCCACGACTTGCCATTGCGCATCTTGCGATAAACCCACAGCACTATGGCCCGGCTGCCGCTCAAGATGACTTCCTCGGCTTCGAATCGAGCGTCGGGATTGTGCTCGAACCATCCTCGCCAGAACTCGACCACCGCAGCCTTACCCTCGATGCGCTGTCCGTCCGGCGCGGGCGACGTGTCCTCGAAGACGGTGTCGTCGGTCAAAAGCGCTGCCAACTCATCAACGTCCTGTCGATTGAATGCATCGTTGAAGCTGTGAATGGTCGTGCGCGTCGCTTGCTCCTCTAGCTGCATTATCTGTGGCCTCTCCGAAGTTAGAGGATTTTATATGAAGACCCATCTAAGGTCCCGGTGGGACATAGCAGTGGATTTACCTTCTGTCGTCGGCGTGGCCCGACCGGCCAAGCCAGAGGGTGCGGCAAGCTTTGTTCAGAGTGGTTCCAGGCCTTTGGCTTTAAAGGTTGGAACGGCCTTTGGCCCCGCAAGAAAGGCAATCAGCGCTTTGGCGGCATCGGCATTCTTCGCCGTGGCGCTGGCGGCCGCGGTAAAGCGGATATCGTAGTGGAACTCCCCCGGGAGGGGACCAAGAATTTCGACACCATGGATCGGCACTATTTCACTGAACAACGTGATTACCAGCGCCGCCTTGCCTGCTGCGACGCTCTCGGTAGCCGGTCCCGACCCTTGAGCCAAGATAATCCCGGGCTTGACATCCGCGGCGATGCCCATACGTTCAAACATTTTCTCGATATATCCTCTGCTTGCTCCGTCCTCCGGATACGTAATGGATTTCGCATCCCGCAGAGTTCGTTTTAGCGCCTCGGCCGTACGGATGTCAGGTTTGGACGCACCCGCGCGGATACCAATACCCAGCTCGGAGCGAACCAACTCGGCGTGCGTGCCTGCCGCGATCTTCCCCTCTTTAATCAAGTCATCGATGGCTTCAGACGTGATGATCGCGACATCAAATCCCTCACCCGCCTCGATCTTCTTTTTCACCGATGCGGTGGAATTGAACTGCAGCGCCAGCGGACGCGCGATGGCGCGCTCGCATTGTGGTTGGAGTTCCTCAATCGCAGCCTTCATGCCGTTCGAAACGAGAACGGTAACTGGGGCGCCCTGCGCCGCCACTTCCCGCGTGGAGACGAAGACAAATCCGGCCGTAGCTGCCAATAACGCCGCGAAGATTGGGCGTACCGTCATGGGCCTAATTATATGGAATCCCGCCGCTGGGGCAACCTCATTCCTCAAGGGGGTGCCGTTGGGCGAGTGGCTATTTGGAGTGTGCAGAAACCTCCGCGAAGCTGCGCAACGAGATGCTTCCCGTAACACCCGAATCGTCGGCAACTCGGAAGTATTCTCGTAGCGGACCGCTGCATCGAAAGCGGGATAGCTCCTCTCCTCATAAGTCCTTTCTCGGACATTGAGGTTTTGGGAGAATTGTGACTGACGCTACAATCAAGGGAGATGGTGGTGAGGGCTTATGTTGGACGAGGGCTTTTGGGCCGAGGTCAAAGTGGCTGGCGAACACCTCAGATTGTTTTCAGAACATAATGCGCTGGGAGTGCAGGCCTCCGTTTACAACGTCAATGCTAACGCCTGGCATGCTCCCTCGGAGGCCGTGGACGACATCGAACAGGGTAAAGAGCGAGCGGCAGACTATGCAAAGGCCTACCTGAAGCGAACCGTCAATCTGGAACTACGTCCGTTGAATTGGAAGAAGTCTCGCTCAAGATAGCGAATCGGCATGCCAAGTTCTGATAAGTCGCCTCCCGGGAAAGTGGGGAGCTAAGTCTTGTATTTTCTGTCATGCCGCTTCGCCCAGTTTCTCTCGTTCCTGTCTGAGCAAAGCTCAGTCAGTTGCTTCTCGGAATGTGGCCGATCAGCCTAAACGCCAGTTGCGCCGGGTAACTGAGCGGCCTCGCGGCCGCTCAGTCCCCTAAGAACCGGACGTGAAAGTTTCCCTTCATCCGGCTCGAGCACTCAATAACGCCCCCATGAAAGACGAGGACGCAGCCTCATTCAAGTACAAATAAGACCTACTCGATACGGGCTTG
>QHYQ01000353.1 GCA_003224175.1 Acidobacteriota bacterium | reverse complement strand
ATCAGGAACATACTTGCGATTCGTTTCATGCCTGAACTCCAAGGGAAGTTTCAAACCTTGGGGGCGGCGGCTCCGGTTTAGCAAAAAGCCACTCTGCGGGATAGCCAAGCACCCGACCGATTTGCGCCCGCTCGGCCGGCGCGAACTCAACACGGCCGGTGAGTCGGCGCGACAGCCAGGATTCGCTCTCGCCAAGAGTGGCCGCGAACTCGAATTGAGATCCGCGCTGCCGGATTGCCCACACAAGATTTGGAAATCGCATTCCGCCTCCAGCGACGAAACTTGCAATGTCGCTGTTGTCACCACGATTAGAACATTCCGAGGATGGTCGTATGTGGTGTCGTAAGTGGTGTATTTCGCGGGGAAACTGGGTATTTCGCGGGTTATGTCTGTTCCGAATCTCGCGCAGTCGTCTTGCCGATGTTTAGGCGATAAGTCCCACGACTAGAACCCGGCACAATCAGTGATCCCCACGCTTCATGCCCTTTGAACGTGTCACGGAGACGACTGTTGGGTGATTCCAGTTTTTCGAGAATGAACTCTTTCCCAATGTCTGGTGTCCCGTCCATGAAAGCCCGGTGCAGCATCTCGATGACTTGGGCCTGCCGTGGAGTGAAGGAAAGCTGAGTTCCGCGAAAACTGACGGACCGATAATCCGCGGAATGACTGAACAATCTGTCAATCGGCGGTGTTTGTACCACTGTGGATACCGTCACCGCTTTCTCGCCATCACGAACCGGTTGCCGATCCGGGATAGGTAATAAAGTTGCCGACTCCGCTACTGCGAGCAAAATATCCTGGTATTTCTGCCACTGAGGTGTTTTCTCAATGTCCTGCTCAAATTCCCACAAAATGCTACCGTTCCAATTGCTGATCGGATCCCTAAGCCCAGCGGCCTTGCCCTTCTCAGTGTACGCATCTATCGTGTGCCGGCGTAAGAACTCACGACAGAACGAATCAATCTCGTCTACTGGCCATAGCTTCAGTCGACAGGCTTCATTGGCGAAAACTAAGAAGGGTATAAGCACGTAGATCCTGAACGACACCTCAACGTCGCTCCTCCACCGGGCCTTCTGTTTGGCAGAATCAAACTTTCGGGCAGCGCGGAGTTTCGCGGCTTCAACCTTGGCGCGCGATTCGGGCGGGAACTCTCTCGGATATTCCATCGCTCCCTTTGCGATCCCCTAAGGAGATTTGCCGCCAGCGCGGTAGGGTTCCGCGCTTGTCGCCTCGCGAAGGCTAGGCGGCGAAATCAAGACTGCCGTGAGCGCGTTCCAAATTCAAGACCCCGCGGCAGTGAGGATTGCGGCCGAGCTGCAGGCTGAACTCTCCCTTGGCTTCAAAGACGGGCCCTCCTCTAAAACCAGCGTCAGCAACGAAGGCAGTGCGTGCGCGACGGCCCGGATAGATCAGATGAGGTGCCGGGGGTGATACGCGCCAACGGAAGTGATCGACTCCAGAGAGAATGCCGACGGGGATCGTGTGCGGCGCCGCCTCGAATGTTTGGCTTGCGGAGCGCGAGGCTCGACCGATGAAACCTGGGATCCCGGTTCGCTGGCACCCCTGACACGGACCTCGAAGCTAGGTCCCACTCTTCCCGGTCTCTCAGCGGCTCAAGCGGGAGTGCGAGCGCGGCGATCGCGCGGGTAGCTTATCGCTCGAGCTTCACGCTTCCTCGTTCTGTGAAGTTCTTTGCTTTTCCCAACCAAAGCAAACGGTCTCCCCGACGAGGCGTCAGGCCGCAGTGCCGTGGGGGAATCAGGCGGGTAGGTGACAATATGTGGCACTCCGGGCGGAGCCCAGCACAGAACGCTGTAATGTGTCCTGCTCGATTTTCAAATGACGGTCCCAGAGGGGTGAGACCTTTGCTTTCTTTGCTTTTATTTATGTCCCGCGGCGGAGCCAACGGACGGACCTAACCAACTGATTACGTGATTGTTACTACTCTTTGCTTTCTTGCTGGGAAGCAAAGAAAGCATAGGCTGACTGCGCCATCCCGGGCCCCCTTGTCGCCCCTTGTCGGCCCATTTGATCATTTGATCTATAGGGTTTTCAAATGGCCGCGGGGAAGAGTTTTGGCGGTTTCCCGCGCCGGCGCCGGTCGGACGGAGGTTCCAATTCCCTCTACTGTCGCATTTTTTGATTCTTTTGCCAGAAATCAAACGAAATCAAGCTATGAAACTCGCGCCGCTATCCTGGAGTAAAGGCCGTGGATGCAAGCGCTTAGATCTACGGAGAGGCTCCGATCAGCCCGTTTGATTTCCTTTGATTTCCCCACGGAAATCAAGTTTGGTGCCGGGCGGAGTTTTTCGAGCTAAGTCCAGAAGATACAATGTGAAAGCGCCGCGCGCTGGGCGCTGGACCTTTGATTCTTTTGATTTAATTGCGGTCTTATCAAAGCGCTGTGAAACTAACAGTTCACTGATATTGATTGGCTCTCTCGGCTTCGCCTTCCCACTCCTCGCGAAGTATGCACCGGCCGGTGTGGAGCGCCGGCAACCCTCACCTTGCCATTTCGATGTGCGTTTCACGGTTATTTTCTGGGCGCTAGGTCGCTTTTCTTCTCCTCCCTTCGCCTGGTATTTGAAGCGTTGAAGCCAGTGTTCTCGTCTTCACGCAAAAACCGGTAATGTTCAAACTCGACCACCACTCCTACACGGCCCATCTCCCTGGGTTCCGTCCGTCGCACTCGTCCCTGACAGCGGACGCGAACAGGCTCTGCTAAGGTTATTTCGTTTGGCAGAACAAGGACCAACTCGACCGACGAACCGTTCTCAATTTCTGTTGGCAGGAAGAAGTAAACGCCTCGAGACGTGATGTCCTCAGACTCCGCGTGAGCTTCCCTGCTTCCCGATTGGTTCGTCCAGCGAACCCTCATCGGCAGCTTCAGTTTTAATCGTCGGGTTGCGCGACGTTCCATCACTACCACCCCACAGAGAGTGGAAGATCTCTCTTTTTGTCTATGCCAATTCGCATTTCTCGTACCTGGCTTTAGTACTCACCCAGATAATGCAAGGCGGACACCAAACCGATAATTCAATAAGTGGTTTAGTTGGAAGCAGTTATAAATTGCGAAAGGGTCTTGATGTGAGTGGGTTCACCACACCATCGGGGGATCCAACTCGCTTGTCGGGCGGGACTTCCATTCCAGATCTGCGACATAGCGGAGAAGTCGGCATTTGACCTTATGCCCTAAAATTGTGCAACGTGCTGCGAGCCGATCTGAGCCCGATGATCAGGCCTGCGGCAGACGACTAAGACTCGCTGGGGACTGGGCGCCCGCTGGTCCTTATTTATATTCACTACAGGAGTAGCAGTTAGGAATCGAATCTCGGCACTGTTTTCTGAAACTGTTCTGACTGTTGCTGTTCTGCCACACTTCTACACACTTCTCCGCTAACTCCGTAGCTCTTCATACGCTTCTGCGATATTTTCTCCGTTGTATGCCCTAAAATGGTGCGCATGCGGCTTGTGACCGTGGTGAGGATCATCAAAGACGGCGTCACCGGCGAATCAGCCCTGGGCGGCAAGGTCGGTGAAGGCTATAGCGAGGAGCAGATGGCGCGCAGAGTAATCAAGCAATTCCGCGATGCCAAGCAGGAACTGACTGCCGGCCTTACCGCCAGGCGCG
>QHYQ01000352.1 GCA_003224175.1 Acidobacteriota bacterium | reverse complement strand
CAAGTCTTGACCGGCTTCATGACCTCCGCCGGTATCTGCAGCGTCGCATAGATTTCCCGGTGCATCGGTTCCGGCGTGGTGCCCTTGCGAATCTTCAGCACCTTGCCGTCCTTGGTTGGCAACACCACCGTAACGACCTGGTGCGTGCGGAGTGGTGCGCGCAAGGTCCACCAGGAGGTGTGCACGCCGCGATCCAGGAAGCGCTTCTCGATGGCTACCAGCAGATGGTAAGCCAGGACACAGAGAAAGATATGCGTCTGCGTGCGCTTTTCCAGATGGTGGAAGAGGGGCCGCTCCAGCAACGGACTCTTCATCGCCCGAAAGGCTGCCTCCACGCGCGTGAGTAAGATGTAAGTGCGCCAGATCTCCTCCGCGGTCAGGTCCTGCCGGTCGGTCTTCAGCACATAGCCGCCGTCCAGTTTTTCCGCGATGCTTTTTTTCTCGCTGTCCTCTTGCCAGGTTAAGGTTTGGCGCTCGGCTTCATAGTCCATGCGGTAGTAGCGGGCCACCCGCGGGTAACGCTCCTGGAGTCGGCCGATCGCTTGGTGAATATTTTTCTCCTCCCGCAACTGGCCTTTCTCGACGCGCGTTTTCAGTGCCTAGAGGTCTTTCCTCAGCCGCTGCTCGTGCGTCTCGCGGATGGCCCGATCTTTTTCTTCGCGCCCTGCGCTTAGGCAGAGAAGGTAGACCTCGTTCCCACGCTGGCAGCGCTTGATGCGCACGGACGATTTCTCCTGGTCCGGATTGCGTGGCGAGGGTGTGCGCACCACTTCTTCCCAGCCGTCGCCTTGCTCGAACTCTCCCAGCCACGCATTTCGCTCCGACTGCCGGCTGGCCACCAGGTAATGGTGTCCATGCGCCCGGATTTGCTCCAAGTCCTCTGGGTAGGCCATGCCCCGATCCACCACCACCGTGGAGCCCGCTTTCCGACCGGTGCGCTTCTCCAACTGATCCAGCATCTCTCCCACCGTGGTGCGGTCCTGACGGTTACCTTCGAAGGTTTCGTGGGCTTTGGGAAAACCGTCGCGGTCCAGCACCAGGCCGACCAGCACTTGCTTGCAGTCGGGCCGCTTATCCCGCGAGTAGCCACGCTGGGCCTGCGGGTTGCTGGCGGCTTGGCCCTCGAAGTAGGTCGAGGTCAGATCGTACAGGTACAAAGTGTCGTCGAGATCAAACAGCGTCTTCTCCCGCTCGCTCAATTCCGCTTCGATGCGCTCGCGGTTCGGGTGCAGCCGGTCCAAGTTCCGGTACAACGCATCGTCCTGCAGCGAGGAGAAATCCACGCCCAAGATGTCGGCCAGCGCCGTACGCCGCATCCAATCTGGCATGGCATGCTCGGAGAGAGGAAAGATCAGACGGTTCAGAGTCATCGCTTCACTGAGCTGACAGGCTCTGTCTGACAGTCCGGCGTGCTGTAAGATTTCCTGCAGTCCCAACTGTTGCCACACCTGATGGCCCGCATGGACGGTCCCGGCTTCGCGGGCTTCCTCCATCGTCACGCGCTCAGGATCGACGGCGATGGGGGGCGATTCCTCGGCTGGAGCGGGGCGGCCTCGGCGGACCTTTTGGACCAGCGTCTGGAGGGGCACCTCGGCGGGAGGAAAGGAACTCTGTCCCTGTAAGCTGGACTGGAGCCGGTGAGCCAGATCCAACCAATGCTCTCGGGGAGCCGGGGCCAGAGCGCCGAGCGAGCAGAGGATGCGCTGACGCGGACCTTTGGGGGTTTGCTGAGATTCGACGAGGAGGTAGTTGGTGTAGGTTTTGCCCTCATACGTTCTACGGCCATCCGTTGAAACTTTCGGGAGTATCTCTTCCGCTTCACTTTGCAGTTCCTTTCCCTGCAAAGTGTGCCCATCCGGCGTGTCTCAGTTCAAGGGTTCATTCCAAACCTCGTATGCAGTCACGCTGCAAAGGTCACTTACTGCCCTGGAATATTCACTTCAGCGCACACTCCACTCTCTGAGCAGGCGAGTTGGCCGGGGTGGTCACGGTCCGATTCTGGCAGATTAAAGTCATTCTCAGAGTTGTAATACCGCCTTACATCTGTGCCTAGAGTAGATTTATTTGTGAAGTTGATCACGATCAAGGACAGAAACTTTACATCTGTTAAAAACGTGACGCGGCAAGAGAGGTTTGGGCTTGACTTGGGGCGAGCCGCGCCATCAGCGGTCAAGCAAACGCCGCCCGCGGCGGCGTCAGAAGGAGGAAGCATGGCGAGCAGGAAGTTGAGCAGTTTTTGGCTCCTGATGGGACTGATTGGTATTGCCGGTCTTATTCCAGCGGTCGTGAGCGCTCAGACGCCGCCGGTGGAACAAGGTGGAGGGTCGTTTCGAGTTCAATGCCCAACGGCCACAATCAGACACCCCGGCAGCACCGCTACGGGCGGAACCGGTACTGTTGTAACCCCTTCACCTGACACCGCAGAGGCTAATTACACTGGCCCGCAGGTCAGGACTGCGACGAAAAGTCCGGACGGGCACACGTTCCCGTCGCTAACGTTCACCGACAACGGCGGCGCGATCAAATGCCAGGAAATCTCGGGTGGTGACGGCATGATGACCGAAGCCGACGGCAACCAGACTTATATGTTCTCCTTCGGTCCCCTCTCCGGCCTGGGTGCAATCCAGAACGGCCAGCCGGGAACGACGTTCCCTAACGTCTTTAACAGCCCGTACACGGCCGGGGACTCTTTGGGAAATTATCAGAATGGCCAGCCAAATCCGCTTTTCAACGGCACGAGCGCGACGGATCCGAATGCTGTTGGCGCAAACTCGGCGATTTCCGATCCTGCTGGAATTATGAATACGGGAGTACTGAATGGAAACATTCCCGCCCCGCTGATTGCCTTTGATGAGGATGACGAGTTTTTCTTGACCCTCAGCAACGTCGGCATGATCATGCGGCCGGACCTGTTCGAGCAACACACCGTCCCCTTCCACGGCTACCCCAACGCATCTTCTTTCTATGACGGCGTACCGGATGCGACCTGGGCGATCAACATCGGCGGCAGCGTTACCTACTACTATCTGGCGCCGGATGCGGGCACCTACTTTTGGCACTGCCACGTCACGCCTCCCGAGCACATACAAATGGGCATGGTCGGGCAACTCTACGTCCGTCCCCGGCACATGCAGATTCACGGCTTCGATCCCAACTTCCACTTTGTCGGTATGACCTTCAACCCGGAAGGGTTCGCCGACATGAAGGACAAGTACTTCCTGCTGAATGGACGCAGCTATCCAGACACCGTCGGCGTCGTGGCCGGAACGACGGTGGATGGGAATACGCTGCCCGCTAGTTGGACGGGCGGAGTTTCGGGTGCAACGAACCCCAATCCGAGCACGAATGCCATCTCGACGACGGACACGGACAGCATTAATCGTCCTTCGCAGCCGATGCCTACCCTAATCGTGCTGAACAGCCATGGCGGCCCGAATGCTACCGGGCAAAGGGCGGCACTGCGCATTGACGACCTCGACGTCACGGAATACCAGACGCTGTCGTCCGTAGGAATCCCCATGCTCATGGTTGGCTTCAACGCTAAGCTTCTGCGCGACGAGGCCGGGAACAATCTTTACATCAAAACCAACTCAATCACTCTAGGCGGCGGCGAGTCGATGGATGTGATTCTGGATAGCACTGGGATCGCCCCCGGTACATATTTCCTCTACACACCACAACTTGACCATTTGTCCAACGACGCAGAGAACTTCGGCGGGCTGATGACCGAAGTGGTCATCTACTAGGAGAGCAGCCATGAATCACTTGTATTCAAGAAACTGGTGGGCAGTATCTCGATTCCTCTCCGTGGTTGTGGCAGCGATAGCCCTGCTGTTCGCGACTTCGGCCCGCGCTGCCGCTCCTGGCATAACCGTGGCTGCGGGGGGCACCTTCAATTTGAATGCTGGTGCGGGCTATAGCAGCCAGCCAGACGGGGTGGCGATTTATTCCTGGGGTTACGGGTGTGTCAGCGACTCCGCTACCTATCTCCCGGCGGACTTCCAGGGCATCGGTCATTGTCCAACGATGCAATTGCCCGGTCCCACGTTGATCGTCCACGAAGGAACGAGCTTTACGGTGTCGCTCACGAACAGTTTGCCGACACCCGCGGGCAATACTTCGATCTTGTTTCCCGGGCTGACGGTGACCGCTACCAGCTGTGGCGCTACTCCTAATGGGCTGCTGACCTGCGAAGCGGCTCCCGGGGCAACGGTAACTTATACCGTCTCAGCCCCCGTTGGAACTGCGGGTACACACGCGTACTACAGCGGTACCCAACAAGACCTCCAGATCGAGATGGGGCTCTTTGGAGCAGTGATCGTTCTACCCAGCGCAACTCCTGGCAACTGTACTTCTTCCGCTACGGTAGCGGCGCACCGGGTCGATTACCGGCTGGCGCCGGCCGCCTATAACCACGCCTTGACTTGCTACGACCGGGAATATCTCACCCAGTGGTCCGAGATCGACTCGAGGATTCACGCGCAAGCGGAAAGTCAATTGAAGCTGATTGCCTCGTGCCCGACTATCACCGCCGTGCAGTTTTCCTGCCCGACGAAGCTCAATGTCGTTACCGAGCCCTACCGCGCGAACTACTTCCTGATTAACGGGCGCTCCATGCCAGACAACATGGATGCGAACTTTGCCCCCAATTATCCGAACCAGCCTTACAACGCCAATCCTCACATGCATCCGGGCGAGTTGGTCCTCTTGCGGGTAGTCGGACAAGGACATCTGCAACATCCCTTTCACGAGCACGGGAACCACGTGCGCATCCTGGCCCGCGACGGTAATTTGCTCCTTGCCCAGGCGAATAATCCTACCGGTTCGACTTTGTTGGCTGGGCGCATGGAATTCAACACGGACACGACTCCCGGCCAGGCGTTTGACGGGATCTTCTTATGGTCGGGCAAGGGCCTCGGCTGGGATATTTTCGGACACACGCCTGGAAACGCGGGAAATCCCATTTGCAGTTCGGACGCCAACGGCTACTTCACGACCGCCAGTGGCGCTTCCATCCCAACCTACAATTCCGCAGGGACCATGATTAGCGGCTCTTCGAACTACTACGAGTGGTGCGCCGACCACAACGTGCCCTTGGAAGCCAATCCCATCGGCTCGGTCGGCGCTGGCGGGCCCATCACCCTTCCAGATCCGCTCATCATAGCCGACGGTCTCTGGTTCAACGGCACGCCTTACCTTGGCCCCGACGCGACCTTGAGGTCAAGTGGACCGACGCCCATGGCTCCGGGCAAAGCCACCCAGAACCCGACGCCAGAATCCGGTATTGCGTTCATGTGGCATTCCCACAACGAGCGCGAGATCACCACCAACGACGTTTTCCCAGGCGGCATGCTGCAGATGATGCTGGTTGATCCCTACGTTTGGAACATTGACGAAACGCTGTGAGCACGAGGAGAAGAAGAAGAGCCATGCGAACTAACTATCTGAAAGTAACTCTGAACGCAGCAATACTCGCGGTGATCATTCTCTTGGCGGCGGGCGTGTCCTCCGCCCAGATCGTGAATCTGACCGCGTCACAGCAGACCGTGGTTCTTCCGGACGGTAACAGCGTCCCCATGTGGGGCTGGACGTGCGGCACGGTCACGCAGGGCACTACGGCCGGCACCTCGTGCACGGCACTGACTTACAATACCGCTACCGGCGCCCTTAATGCCCAACTTGGCGGCACGGTCTGGCAGCCGCCGTTGATCGTCGTTCCCTCCGCGGCGACCACCGCCGGCGCTAGCCTCACTATCAGTCTCACGAACACTCTGCCGGTGGAGACATCCATCGTCATCATCGGCCAAGTATCAGGCGGCTTTCTGGGAAGTCCGGTCCGCGAGGCTGGGCCTCGAACGGATGGCGCTCATGCCGGTCAGACCTCTACGACTTGGACCATAGTCAATCCCGGCTCGTTTACTCCACCCACGCAAGGCGCACGCGCCCGCTCTTTTGTCACGGAGGTTGCAGGGGTTCCCACCGTCGGCACGGCGGCCGCCGTGGGGACTTACAGTTGGACGGGTCTACAGCCGGGAACTTATCTCATCCGGACTGGGACCTACCCGTCGATTCAGGGTCCAATGGGCCTTTACGGAGTTCTGGTCGTGACGAAGCCTCCTGCTGCAGGAGCGGCAGGGCTAGCATATCCAGTTACGGGTTCTACCGCGGGGGGAGTTACTTACGACGCTGATGTAGTCGCCCTCGAGAGCGAGATGGACCCCCGGCAGAACAAAATGGTCGCGGCTCTCTTCCCGACAGGCGGCGCGGCGGGCAGCGCAACGGCAAACGCGGGCTTCGATGAGACGCTGAAATGGAATCCCGGCTGCGGTGCAGGTGCGAACGGACTAACATCCAGCGGAGCAGCACCTACATGCTACCCACCGGCGGTGGACTACACTCCGCTGTACTTCTTTGTAAACGGTGTGGCATTCAATAAGGATAATCGACCAGCCTCAGCTCTCTCGGTTCCCGCGGCGGGTACCACAGGAAATATTCTGGTACGTCTCGTGAACGCCGGCTCGCACATGCACGTTCCTTCCGTGGACGGGCTGCATACTTTGCTGGTCGCGGAAGACGGTTATGTTCTTCCGGACATCGCGCTGGCTCTCGGTCAGAACAAGACACTGACAGCAAAGAACGGTGCGGCGGCTCCGGCTACGGCGGCTGCCGGCCTGCGGCTCCAGGACGAGGTGTTCCAGGCTGCGGGCAAAGTGTTCGACGTACTCGTAAGCCCACCGCAAACCGGAACGAACTACAACTCTGCCACCTACGCCATTTCCGATCGCTCCCTGGATTTGTCGACCGACAACCAGCGTGATGGTGGCATGCTAGCCTTCCTGGACGTGAACGACGCCGGCGCCGCCAAGTTGGC
>QHYQ01000351.1 GCA_003224175.1 Acidobacteriota bacterium | reverse complement strand
GTCTAGTTCCAGGGGACCTGAAGCGAACGTCAGTGCCGACTTCCCCGTGATGGCTTTGCCAGAAAGGCTTGTCAAAATTTCGTGGTGTCGGTTGATCATTGACTGTATCCGGTGTCCATGTTGCTCCCAGGGGGATAAACAACGCATAAACGCCGCCTAAGAACGGCGTAAATCAAAACTAACGCGGCCGCCGCAGGTGAACTTTATTGGGGAAGCTGAAAGCGGTAGCCGGCCCAGGCGTCAGTGACGAGGAATTGCGGCTTGGAGGGGTCGGGCTCGATCTTCTTGCGCAGGCGATTGATAAAAACGCGCAAGTATTCCAATTCATCGCCGTAGTCCGGCCCCCAGACCGCCTGCAGAAGTTCGCGATGAGAGAGGGTCTTATTAGGACGAGCGAGCAAGTAGGAGAGCAAGTCAAATTCCTTTGCCGTCAGGCGAGAGGTGCGTCCATGCACCGTAGCCTGTCGTGAAGCAAGGTCGATTTCGACGCCTCGCTGGCCCAGTTGCCTCAAGTCGGCGTCGTCGGGCGAATGCGGCAGGCGTCGCAGAGTGGCGCGAATGCGTGCAAGCAGCTCCGGCGTGCTGAAGGGCTTGGTGATGTAATCGTCGGCTCCGGCATCCAGCGCTTCTACCTTGTCCTTTTCCGCGCTGCTGACGGTGAGCATGATAATGGCGATTTCAGAGCCGGAACGAATCAGCCGGCATGTTTCGATCCCCCCCATCCCGGGCATGTTCATGTCCAAGAGCACCAGATCGTATGCTCCGGACCTTAGCTCGTCGAGGCCCTCTTCGCCGGTGCGCGCATCGCCGACCTCGTAGCCGCGGGCGCTTAAGGTTGTCCTCATGGCGCGACGGATCCGTGATTCCGGCACCTCGATCCACGACGTAAATGACCACACTCGCCTGGTTCACGCGCGCACCGATCAAAATGGGGGCGCCCGGGGGAGAATATTTCAATGCATTATCGATCAGGTGAGAGATCACCATCTGCACGAGTTCAGCGTCAACTGACACGAGAGGAAGATCATCCGCAATACGAAGCTCTATTTTTCGCCCATCCGTCGAAGATTTCATTTGCCGAAGAGCCGCCGAAATCAAGGAACTCGGAAAGTGAATTCCGAGATTGAGTTGAAATTTACCTCCTTCGATTCGCGCGAGCTGAATTGCCTGGGTCACCAGGGTTGACAAGCGGTCCGCGCCCTCGTCCGCAATGGAAACCAATTCGCGCTGACGCGGCTCGAGCGGGGCGGCTGGATCGGAGAGCAAACCGGTGGTGACGGCCTTGATCGACGTAAGCGGGGTCTTGAACTCGTGAGCGATGGCATCGAGAAGCGTGGACTTCAGCTCCTCGCTTCGTCTGACCACTTCGGCGCGATTGACCGTCTCTTCGGAACGTGCGCGTTCCAGCCAAATGGCCGCCAGATTCACGAGCGATTGCAGGGCCGCGTCCGATAGAAATGCCCCACGCACAGCCAAGCTGCCGATGGGCTCTCTCCCCAGGCGGATGGGGGTAATGATGAGCATGCTGCTTTCATCCCGCGAGAATTGAGAACGAACGGCCGCGCCGCGCAGTTCAGTGTCTATGGCGGGCAGATCGTCAAATCCAGCGCGGTAGATCTCACCACTGCCGCGGTCGTAAAGAGCGACGGCAGGAAATTCAAAGGCCTGGACGATCTGCTCAACGATTTGCTTGGCTATAGGGCGCGTCGCATCCGTAAGCAGCAGAGCACGGCTGAGGGAATAGAGCTTCTCGATCTCGTTTTGCCGGTCTACGGCTTCCCGGGTGCGGCGCTTTGCTCGGGCCGAGAGTTGGCTGGCCGTAAGGGACGTGGCCAGAAAGGCAAAAAGAGCTACCCAGTTTCGCGGATCGGAAATTGTGAGCGTGCCGACCGGGGGGAGGAAAAAATAATTGAAGCACAACATCGCCGCGATGGAGGCTATAGTTGACTCGACGAGGCCTCCTGCCGTGGCGATCAGAAGGATTGCAACCAAGTAGAGAAATCCCGCGGTTATTTCATTGACCGGCACGAGGCGAATACACAAAAAAGTAACTGCGGCGACCAGGCCCAGCGACAAAATCGCGCGGCCGACGAGGTCTATCGATCTTTGGATAGAAATTCTTGGGGCAAAGTAAGCCGCCGATCTAGCCGAACGAGCCATAGCAGCCATATTCATAACACCACGCCACCGCAAGCAGGGTGATCATTATATGCTGAGCGCCGATAAAGCCCGATCTCGCGAGTCGGGAGGGGTCGGCTTAGGTCTCTCGATTGGCCGCTGGATCGCGGAAGCTCATGGGGGGACGATTGAAGTTCGCAGTTCGCTGGGCGGCGGCTCGATCTTTAAACTGCGACTTCCTTTGGTCGATGGAAGTCGCCGGACCTAAAGAGCGCAAACAGAATTTACGTTGCATCTTCAGGGAATTTTCAGATGTCTGACCTAATATCGGGGTCCTCCGTAAGGACCGCAAGTCGGCGCGCAAAGTCTGCTCTGGAGGGAATCATGCGTAACCGTCGGTTGTTGTTGGCCATGATGAGTTTTGTGTGTACGCCCGTACTCAGCGCCCGCGGTCAAGGCGCGTCAGCTCTGAAACTGGTCCAAAAGATCCCCATGCCTAACGTGCAGGACCGATTGGATCATCTAGGAGTGGACGCCACGGGCAAACGTCTGTTTATCGCCGCGCTGGGTGACAAACAAAACACCGTAGAGGTCGTCGATCTCAAATCCAACAAGCGAATATCGAGCATTCCGGGTCAAAGCAAGCCCCAGGGCGTATTCTATTCGCCGGATTTCAAAAAGCTATTTGTAGCCAACGGAACGGACGGCACCTGCAAGGTTTTCGCTGGGGACACGTTCAAGCTAATTGATAACCTCGCGATTGGAACGGATGCGGACCACGTAGGATACGACCCCGAAGCGAAATACCTTTACGTTGGAATCGGCGATGCGAAATCTGGGGCTCTTTCGGTTATCGACACGCGCACTAACAAGCATGTGTGGGATATCAAGACGGATGCCCGCCCCGGTGGCATCAAGTTCGATAGATCGAGCCTACAGATCTTTGTGACGCTTGCCGGAAGCGACAAGCTCGGCGTCGTGGATCGGAAGAAGCGCGAACAGGTCAAAACCTGGCCCGTGGCCGGAGTGCCGGGAAATGTCGCCCTCGCACTGGACGAAAAGAATCATCGTCTTTTTGCCGGCTCTCGCATGCCAGCGATACTTACAGTGCTGGACACCGAGACCGGCAGAACAATTACGCAGCTCGAAGGTGTCCCTGGCATCGACGACCTCTGGTACGACGGAGCGCATCAGCGCATTTACGCGTCGGGAGGCAGAGGATTTGAAGTGGGCTTCGTTTACGTTTACCAGCAGCGCGACGCCGACCAATATGAGTTAATCGGAAAGGTTTCCACCTCACCAGGTGCGGGCACCTCCATTTGGGTAGCACAATTCGATCGCTATTACGTGGCAGCTCCCGCTCATGACAAGGAGGATGCCGCAATCTTGGTTTTCCAGCCGCAGCCGTGAGGGGGGCCAGGGATCCGGGGAAAATCGAACACAGCTGTATCGTGGTTTACGAAGTGCAACCTAAGAACTCTGAATCGAGTCCACGAAAGCTGTATGTTAGCGGAGGAAATATATGAGGAATGTCTACGCTATGCTGGGTCTCTTCGCCGTTGCCGCCGCGGTTTTCTTTGGCTTGCGCAGCACTGCGCCATCCGCAGCACCAGTTCCGGCGCCGCCACGCGAACTTCCGCCGCTGCAACTCATTCAGCGAATACCCGTGCCGGGAGTCACGGGTCGCATCGATCATTTCACAGCATTCCCGAAACGCCGCCTCTTGATTTTTGCCGGCCTGGGCAACAATTCGATGGAGATTGTGAATACCTTCGAGGCCAAGGTCGTCCAGAGTACCAAGGGATTGGACGAACCCCAGGGCGTACTCTACGTTCCCGGCTTAGACAAGATCTTTGTGGCCAACGCAGGAAACGGCACGGTTAAAGTTTATGACGGCAAGACCTACGCTCTGCGCAAGAGTATCGCCTTGGGCGAAGAGTCCGATACTGACAACCTTCGCTGGGATGAAGATTCCAAGCGCGTGTTTGTCGGCATCGTGGGCGGCCTAGCCATGATCGACGCCGTAACGGAAGCCCATGTGGGGGACCTAAAGGGCAGTGGTGGTCACTCCGAGTCGTTCCAGTTGGAAAAGAAGGGATCTCGCGTTTTCGTAAACGTTCCAGACGATGAGAGCGTGGTCAATGTCATCGACCGGAAAACCGGCGAGTTGACCAAATGGGGCCTCAACGGCGTCAAAGCGAACTATCCCATGGCACTCGATGAAGACAATCATCGCCTCTTCGTCGTCACTCGCAGACCTCCGTTCGTAATGATCCTTAATACCGATAATGGTAAGGAAGTTGCCAGAGTTCCAGTAGGCGGATCGTGCGACGATGTCTATTTCGACGTGGAGCGAAAGCGTATCTATGCGCTCGGCGGCGAAGGATTTATCAGCGTGGTCCAGCAGAATGACCCGGATCATTATTCTCTGTCCGCAAATATCCCCTCAGCGGTGGGCGTGCGCACGGGCATTTTCTTTGGGACGAGC
>QHYQ01000350.1 GCA_003224175.1 Acidobacteriota bacterium | reverse complement strand
AAAGGAATTAGCAGAAAAAAGCTTGGTCGCGCTCGAAAAAGCCTTTGTCGTCGGGCTGGTGCTCAACGCCAGCACTGGTTCTCCCTACGCCCATTACGATCTGTCAGAGCGGTCGCGAGCGGTAGAAAAGGCCGAGACGGCTTCGGTACCGAAGCAATCGAAAGAAAAACTGGCGGGCAACGATTCGATTGTTCCACGTGTATTTTCCGATCAGGGAGGGAGGCGTCCTTGATAATGGAAGCGGCTATCGTGGGACAGCAGGCGTCGCAATCAAAGCACGCGGTTGCGGCAGCGGTTTGAGTTTGTGACGGGGGGAGTGGGCTCCGTCTGACAGCCCGCGTTCTTGGGTTCCTTAAGACATTGGGACTCTGAGGGCGGTAGCTTGGTCATAAGACAACTCTTGGGGAATAAAAGGATGCTGCGGAACAGTTTAGAGAGGACGACGGACATCGCAAGATGAGCTACCCGTGGTTTGCGCTACAGGTCAGAAGTCGGTACGAGAACATCGTCACGGCACACTTGGGCGGCAAGGGCTACGAATGGTTCCTGCCTCTGTATAAGTGCCGACGCCGGTGGTCTGACCGGTTCAAGGAAATCGAGTGCCCGCTTTTCCCCGGTTATATTTTTTGCCGGCTCAAGCCGTTAGATCGACTCCCAATTCTTACCACCCCCGGCGTTGTTCGCATCGCTGGAGTGGGGAGAACTCCTATCCCCATTGACGAGCCCGAAATTGCTGCGATACGGGCGGCGGTCAAGTCAGGGCTCCCAAGCCAACCCTGGCCGTTCCTGCAAATTGGACAGATGGTGAGAATCGAGCATGGGCCTCTTTGTGGGTTGGAGGGAATCTTGTTGGATTTCAGAGGGCATCACCGCCTGGTGTTGTCGGTCACACTTCTCCAGCGCTCCATTGCTGTCCAAGTCGAAGATGCCTGGGTGACGCCAATTCCACAATCCCACCGGGCTTACACCGGTCCGACGATCAGGCCCGCGGTCGCATTTTGATCCGCCTTCTAAACGCCTATTTTCCGGCACGCACGCTCTTCCTGGGTATTTCGGAGGCGTGCCTGGTGGCCCTCGCCTTCGTGACTGGCACCATTGCGCGGTTAGGTCCGAACGATGCCACGCTAGTGCTCGGTTACGAACGGGGAGCCGTCAAGATCTTGGTGGTTTCGGCGGCCTTTATTACTTGCATGTACTATTTCGATCTCTACGATTCTTCGGTCTTGAGCAATCGGCGCGAGGTGCTTGCTCGTTTGATTAGCGTATTAGGCACTGTGTGTATCTTCTTGGCCTTACTTTACTACGTTTATCCGGCCTTAGAGTTGGGTCGAGGGATTTTCCTGATTGGTTTCTTACTCGTTGCGGTAGCGCTGTTGCTCTGGCGGCAGCTGTTCTCGGCCATTAATAGTTGGGAAGCTGCCCGTCGAACTTTTGCTATCGCTCAAGAGCCGTGGCGTGCTTGTCCAAGACGGGGCTGACGTCTATGAAGCCATCACTGGCAAAGTCCCCATCGAATCACTCCGCTTGGGCTGGCTTCTTTTTTCGCCGGGCTTTCGCGCCTCCCGCTTCCTCTTGATTTATAAGCGGGTCGCCGCGGTGCTGATTTCAATTCTGGGCTTACTGCTGAGCCTGCCGTTGCTTCCTTTCGTAGCGCTGGCGATCGGGCTGACGTCCCCCGGAGCAGTCTTCTATAGGCAGAAGCGTGTCGGGCGCGCCGGCACGGTTTTCGATTGTTACAAGTTCCGCACCATGCGCGCCGATGCTGAGGCGGATCAGGGGCCTACTTGGGCTAGTGATGACGATCCTAGGATCACGCCTGTGGGGCGATTCCTCCGCATGTCGCGACTCGATGAAATTCCTCAGCTTTGGAACGTACTCAAGGGCGACATGAACATAGTCGGTCCGCGCCCGGAGAGACCCGAATTTGTTGACTGGCTCACTCGCGAAATTCCTTACTACTACCTCCGGCATACTGTTCGGCCTGGGATTACTGGGTGGGCTCAAGTTCGCTACGAATATGGAAGTTCCGTCGAAGCATCAAAGGAAAAACTTCGGTATGACCTCTTCTACATTAAAAACTTATCCCCGGGGCTTGATTTCCTGATCTTTTTCGACACCGTCAAGACGATACTCCTGGGGCGGGGCGCAAAATGAAGATGCTGTTCTGGTTATCTTTGTCCCTTATCGTCTTTGCTTACGCGGGCTACCCGATTTGGCTTTACTTTCGAGCGCGGTTCCGGCCCCGGCCGGTTCGGCGGGCCAGCCTCTCCCCCAGCGTCACGATTCTCCTTGCTGTCCATTGCGAGGAGAAGACCTTACCAGGAAAACTTCACAACCTGGCGGCACTGGATTATCCGCCCGACCGCCTCGAAGTAATTATCATCTCCGACGGCTCGACTGATGAGACAAACAGGATTCTCGCCGCTTGGGAGGCTTCTAACCGCCGAACCGTGATTCTGCCAAATAATCGCGGCAAGGCGACCGCGTTGAACTACGGAGTGGCTGAAGCCAAGGGGGAAATCGTTGTTTTTACCGACGCAAGGCAGACCATCGCTTCCGGTGCCTTGAGGAATCTGGTCGCGAACTTTGCTGATCCATCTGTGGGCTGCGTGAGCGGCGAACTCATCATCCGATCTTCTCAGGGCGTCGGCCTGTATTGGCGACTAGAGAAGAAAATCCGGTATTGGGAGGGACTCGCCGGATCGACGGTCGGGGCAACCGGAGCTCTCTATGCGGTGCGAAGGAATCTGCTGTTACCCCTTCCCCAAGAAACAATTCTGGACGACGTATACATTCCGTTTCAGGTTGTGCGGCAGGGCCAGCGGGTTATCTTCGAGCCCATGGCGCTAGCTTGGGATGATCTCAAGGCTGGTCCGAAACGGGAATTTCGCCGGAAGGTAAGAACCTTGCTCGGAAACTACCAGTTGTTGCAACTGGCCCCCTGGGTTCTGACGCGTGCGAACTCTCTCCGTCTTCAATTCGTTTGTCACAAACTGCTGCGCCTTCTGGTCCCCTTTGCTCTGGTGGGCCTGATGGTCTCGACGCTTTGGCTTCGAAAAGGCGTCTATGAGCTCGCTTTAGCGCTTCAGGTTACTTTCTACGCGCTGGCAGCACTAAGCATATTCCGTGCGAAGGTTGGCATTGTTGCACGGTTGTCGGATATCTCGCTGGCCTTCCTTGTTTTGAACACTGCGGCTGCGGTTGCATTCATCTATTTTGTTACAGGCAGGAAGGCCGTATGGGCACGCTGACGAGCGTCACCCACCGTGACGCTCGTGATGCGGCAAACGCAGGGGCCAAAGATGCCACCTCGGTGCGGCAACGTATTTCGCGGCAAAGACCACTCGTTGGAGCGTACGTGTCCCTGTTGCTTTTCATGGTGGTCTACTGCGCCCGGCCGGAGGACTGGATCCCCGGTTTGTCTGTTGTGCCACTGGCCAAGATTACGGCCATTTTGGCTTTGCTCGGTTTGGTCTTTTATGTTCGGTACATCCGCCAGCGTTGGCCTCAGGAGGTCATTTATCTGGTTTTTCTTATCGGACAGTTGTTCCTTGCTTCGATGATGTCTCCGGTGTGGCGAGGGGGGGCGTTGCAGAAAACGCTCGACTTTGCAAAGGTCCTGCTCCTGGTCATCGTGATAACAATGGCAGTCAACACAGCAGGGCGTTTGAGGCGATTGATCTTCGTCCAGGCTGCGTCAGTTGCGGTGATCGCCATGGTAGCTGTTTTGAAAGGTCATCTGATCGTGGGGCGATTGGCAGGAACACTCGGGGGGAATTACTCCGATCCCAATGATTTGGCACTCGCAATCATCATCTCACTTCCTCTGTGCTTCGCGTTACTGCTACTGAATAGGAGTGGGATTTGGAAAGCTGCTTGGGCACTGGTAATGCTGGTGATGCTCTATGCGGTATTCCTGACAGCTTCGCGAGGAGGGCTGGTTACTCTGATTGCTACCGCGGCGATTTTCCTCTGGGAATTTGCCATTCGAGGACGCCGGCGCTATCTCTTGGTGCTCGCAGTGCTAGTGAGTTTTGTCCTTTGGCAGTTCTCCAGCGGGACGTTGGCTGAGCGTTTCAAGGGAGCGCTCAACGGAACAGAAAGCTCGGCGGAGGGGCGTCAACAGCTATTCTGGCGTAGCGTCGAGGTCACGAAGAGACATCCTCTCTTCGGTGTCGGCCCCGGCAATTTTGGGGAACTGTCTGGCAGTTGGCATGCCACACACAATTCCTTCACCGAAATGAGCTCAGAGGGGGGAGTGCTGGCATTCGTCTTGTATGTGTTGATTCTGTGGAGTGGTTTCAAAAACTTGAGAGCAAGCAAACGAATAGCACGCGGAAGGACAGAATTAAGCCTTCTGGCTAGGGCCCTTCACGCAAGTTTGGTCGGATACTTAGTTGGGTCCTTGTTTTTGAGTGTGGCTTATCAGTTTTTCCCTTACTTCTTGGTCGCGTATACCACAGTGCTTTTCCAGATCGCTAAGAAGTCTGCTTCTCATTCCAAAGAGCGCGAATCTGTGAGTCAGGAAGGGTCGGAAACTTGGACCCCGCTCCAGGGTGCAATCGACACCGCTGGCTTGGCGCCATGATCCTTTGAGGCGCAGAAAATGAGGGATTTGGAGAGAGTCAGATCTGTCTTGGTTTGGCTCCCTGCCTATGTGTGGCAACGTTGCGTTCGACGCCTGTCACGTGTCCGCCCTATCCATCTGATAATAGGTGTGGCCGATCACTTTGAACCTTCGTTCGACCCAGACCACCCGGAAAGGCGCGCTGATCACTGTGAACAGAGGCAGCATCTGGAAAAATGGTGCCGCGAGTACCCTGCGGCGGTGGGTGCCTGGCGCGACGACGAAGGGCAGCCTTTCCGCCATACCTACTTTTATCCGGGTGATGAATTTGACGAGGTCCTG
>QHYQ01000144.1 GCA_003224175.1 Acidobacteriota bacterium | reverse complement strand
CTGGATTCTTCCCGCAGCGCCGGAGCATTCGCAGGGGGGACTGTGGGTTCGCTGCTCGCCACCCCAGTCGAGGCTTGGCTGGGAGGCTCGGGCTGAACTGCCGCTCCCGACGGACTCGCTGACCCGTTCTGGACCGGAGGCTTTTCGTCCGTTTGGGAATCGGGCGCGACATGCCGCAAGGTAGGAACAGGGCCCTGATCGCCGGACGGCTGTGACTGAACCGTGGCAGACTGCGGCGCATTCTGCCCCGCGCGGGGCGATCCCGCGTAAACTGCGGGGCCCAGGAGGAGCGCGCTCGCGAAGGCGATGGGGCCGAAACGCAACATAGTTGAAGCAATCAGTACTGCCATTCTACGCTCAATTAGATGCTAAGGAAACCACCCCGATGACCAGGTATCGGGGCCAGTTTCGACCCCTGGTCTTTAATCCCTTGCCGCAAATCACGTTTTCGGCGGACTTTGACACCTAACTCCGCAACTTTAAGTGCGTTCCCGTGTTGCTACAGCCTGAGGTCAATCCTGCGCCGCGATGCTAGCGGTTGGCGAGCGAGGGTGTGAATGCCCGTGAACTCATTGGAAAATAAAATGCTAGGCGTCAAGAGAGAACCCTTGAAGTTGCATTTTCTGCTCGTCACTGTGACTCTCCTCGCAGGTTGTGCCGGTGGCAGTGGCCTGCCGGTGATTACTCCCTCGGAAGCCCTCCTTTCGCCTGGCCAAGCATTAAAGTTCAGGGCCAGAGGCGCCAAGGGGCACCGAGTGTGGTTCGTTAACGGGATGCTCGAAGGGAGTCCGGCTACCGGCACAATTACGAACCACGGCCTGTTCACAGCGCCTTCCGCGGTCAACCCGGCATCCCTCGATGCTCCTGTCCAGGTGAGCGTCGTCGTAAACGGCGCGCCATCACGTCCCGTCCCTGTTTCCTTGTTCCTGCCTGACAAGATCACGCCTGGAACTATCTCTTCGACGGCCAATCCGCTCGTGGCCTCTTATACGATTGCCGCGCCGGAGGGAGCATCGGTACAAGTGGAGTTTGGTCCAGACACCAATTACGGCCGCACCACCTGGTCCCAACCAGCCCCCGATGCAGGGGGTGCCGTAACCCTTCTCGTCGCCGGAATACGTTCCAGTTCGATTTATCACATGCGCGCTGTGGTGCAACTCGAGGATGGGACCCAAGCCCTCGATGCCGATCATGTTTTCACCACGGGAGCGGTTCCTGCAAATCGACTCCCAACCATTACGGTGAACCAGGTGGCTGGTCCGGCAGCGCCTTCCGGCATTGAATTGCTCTCTTTGGTATATCCAGGTACAGGAAATCAGCTCACAGCCGTGGCCACGGATTTGTCCGGAAACGTCATCTGGTATTACGACCTGGAACCGGGAGAGTGGCCCTTCCCGATCAAGTTGCTGCCGAATGGCCATATGCTATTGGTGGCCACCGATAATGGAACCGGCATGAGCGAAGTGCGAGAGATCGACCTCGCAGGGACAGTCATAAATAGAATTTCCCCAAACGAAGTGAACTCAGCACTCACTTCGATAGGAGCTTCGGTTCAAGAGGGCAATTTCCACCATGATGTTTTGCAATTGCCTAATGGGCACGTAATTCTTCTCGGCCAATACACAAAGCCTTTCAACCTTCCTGGATTGGCACCAGGCACTCCGATCATCGGGGATGCCCTTGTGGACTGGGATCCTAAGCAACGACTACCCGTGTGGACCTGGTCGAGCTTTGACCACATCGACATCACACATGCCCCTTTTGGTTATCCAGACTGGACGCACGCCAACGCGATCGTTTACTCCCCTGATGACGGAAACCTGATACTGTCCATGCGCAATCAAAACTGGATCGTAAAAATCGGCTACCGCGACGGTGCGGGCGACGGCAGCATCCTGTGGCGGCTTGGGCCCGGTGGCGACTTCACGTTACCCAGCGGCGAGGCGCCCATTGAATGGAATTATGGCCAGCACTACCCCACCCTGTTGGGTCCTAATACCGCGGGAATCTTTCCTTTGATGTTTTTTGACAACGGCAATAACCGTCTGGTGGATGCGAACAATACGATCTGCGGCTCTCCGACCGCCATTAGCTGCTATAGCAGCGTATCCATCATGGAACTCAACGAATACACAAAAACGGCGCAAGTTCTCTCGGAAGACAAGTTGTACTCTACCTGTTGCGGGGACACGTTGGTGCTTCCGAATGGAGATATGGAGTTCGATGTGGCTTTCGATCAGCAAACCCCAGGTATCTCCTACATACAGGAAGTAACCCAAGAACAGACGCCTCAGCTCCTGTGGCAAATGAACATTGCCGGGCAAGTGGCATATCGAGGACTCCGCATTCCGAGCCTCTATCCCGGCGTCCAATGGTGAGAGAGTTCGGTCTGGGCGAGCAATGCGCCCAGGAACTGGTGAGTTCGATAAAAGCAGTTGACCGGGCCCGCACAGCGGTGTCCTGGGCAGTAGCACGCGGGAGGAGCGCTTGTTTGCCCGGCACGCTGGGGACAGCTACGGGAAATCCGCGTTTCTCGAAGCGATTCTCCCGGCTTATCGGGACCTATGGCTCTCGGAATCGTCCCTTGACACCTACGCTGATTCGCACTCCTTCCCGATCGATGCCATGCGGCAAAAGCTCGCCTCCAGCCTCCGAGACGGCAGCTTCCACTCGCGCGCGCGCTGTAGGATCGATGAGCAAGGCCACGCATCCGCCTCCTCCCGCGCCGCAGACTTTGCCGGCCAGCGCACCTTGGCGTCGCGAAGCAGCAATAATACGGTCAATCACAGGTGTGGAAATCGTGGGCAAATTCCGCCGGCGAAACTCCCATTCTTCCCGGATGAGCTTGCCGGTTTCCTCCCACTCGTTTCGATTTAGAGCGCCAAAGAGCCGCCGCGCCACGGCCGCGATGCGCGCGAGATTGCGCCAGATTCGCTTATCGCCACGAATGTGCCGCTCGAATACTTCCCAGTTGTTTATGCCGTGCTGCCTGGGCTTTCCGGTGTAGCAAAGAACCAGACGGCGCTCGAGTTCGTCGAGATCGCACCCGATCTCTTCACGGCGTTCGCCACCCGGTTCCAGATGAATCGCGCTGGCGCCGCCAAAGGCCGGCGGATAGTGATCCTGCGTTCCCGTGGGTACGCGAATGACGATGGCTTCCGCGTCGCGGCTGATGTGGATCCAATCTTCCAGACGCAAGGCCGCGCCCGTGAGCCGATCGAGCGCCGCGCAGATGGCCACCGCCATTGCGCTGGAGCCACCGATGCCAGCGCCCGCGGGGGCCTGCGAATCCGTCGTCAAAGTCAGCCCCATGCGAGGGCGAAAGAAACGCACCAGATGAGCCAGTAAAGGGAGACGATAGCTCCGCGCACGTTCCAGAGCCGCCAGAGACGGGAACGTCTCCTGGCGCTTTGTGTCACGGGAGACGAGTCGAATCCCGCCTCGCCCGGATTGCGTCTCAACCACGCACGATGCGTAGCGCGTGATCGCACAATTCACCGTCAGCGCGCCTGGATGGAAGAGGTAGAGCGGCCAGATGTCCAGCGTGCCTCCGGCCAAATCGATGCGCGTCGGAGCACGCGATTCTATTCGCAACTTTAAGTGCTTCCCTTCTGTCGGTTAGCTTGGCGGCTCAAGCGGGTATCGTCGAGCGATTCGATAACGGCGAATGATATCATCCGTGCAACGACGCGAAAGATAACAATTGCCGGCCAGGGGCCCAAGTCGCAAGGGGTGCTGGAGCGATTTCTGCTGGGCTTTCCCGGTCAGGAGCTTTCCGCCGAACTCACCGGCCTGTTAGCCGGCGGTTTGGCCGGCGTGGCCATCTATCCGCGCAATTTTCGCGACGTCGCGGAGCTCCGCCGGTTAACACATGCAATTCGGGAGGCCGCCGGGCGTCCCGTCCTGATTGGCATCGATCAGGAAGGCGGGACGAAATTCTCTCTCGGCGAACCCTTCACTCCCTGGCCGTCCCCGGCTGAATTCGGTCGCTTGGGCGATATCAGCCTCATCGAGCAAATCGCTCGCGCTATGGCCCGCGAACTGCGCGCGGCCGGGATGAACCTGAATTTTGCTCCTATGCTCGATCTGGCCACTAATCCCGACAGTCCCGTCACTTTGGGTCGCAGCTTCGGCAGCGATCCTCAACACGTCGCGCAAATGGGCTGCGCGTTCCTGCGCGGTTTGCAGGCCGAGGGCGTGCTTGCGTGTGCCAAGCACTTCCCTGGCCACGGTGATACCGCTGTAGATCCGCACCTCGATCTGCCGTTTTTCGACGGCACGCGCGAGCGCCTGATGGCTCAGGAACTCGTCCCCTTCGCGGCGGCCATCAAAACGGGTGTGCCGCTGATCATGACCGCGCACATTCTCGCGCACCGGATCGATTCAGCCTGGCCTGCCTCGTTATCACGCGCGTTGCTGCAATCGATTCTTCGCGAGCAATTAGCTTTCAATGGCATCATCCTGGCCGACGATCTCGGCATGGGCGCGATTGCTCGCCGTTATGAAAATGGCGAGAGCGCAGTCAGGACGCTCGAAGCGGGCACCGACATCGCCATGTTATGCCACGACTGGGCCGCCGTAGCCCCGGCACTGGAAGCCGTTGCGCAAGCGATTTCGGACCGAAGGCCTGGGAGCGGACGCGACGCCAGAATGGCGGCTCAGCTCACGGCCAAAAGCCGATCCCGCATCGAACAGCTCCGGCAGCAATTGCGCCAAATCGAGAAAACCGATGCTCCCCCTGTTGACACGATCGGCTGCCCGGCGCACCGCACCCTCGCGGCGAAGATTCGTGCGAAGCTGAATGAACCGACAAGCTAAATGCGCCGCTTTCAGGATGCGAAGCCAGCCCTAATGGCCCTATACTCCCGGAAGCAGAATAGCTAAAGTTTACAGGGGATATGCAGATGCAAAATCGGTTAAGAGGCGCGATATTGGCGAGTGCTAAGGCCGCCTTGATAAGCGCCCTCTGGATGGGCGCAGTGCCGACTATCGGTCAGGCCCAGGCTTACAAAGCGCCACATACAGCAGACGGCAAACCGGACTTAAGCGGAATTTGGGAAGCTCTCAACACGGCAAATTGGGATATCCAGGATCACGCGGCGCGAATGGGACCAGTGGTCCCCCTCGGCGCGGCCTTCAGCGTTCCCCCAGGACGAGGCGTAGTGGAAGGCAACGATATCCCTTATCTGCCGGCGGCGGCGGCGAAAAAGAAAGAGAATTCCGAGAACTGGTTGACCGCCGACCCGGAAATCAAGTGTTATATGCCGGGCGTGCCACGCGCCACTTACATGCCGTATCCCTTTCAAATATTTCAAACTCCGCAGTACATTCTGATAGCCTACGAGTTTGCGGGTGCAACTCGAACCATCTACATGAATAGCCAGCAGAAGAGTCCCAACGATACCTGGATGGGGTGGTCGGCCGGCCACTGGGAGGGGGATACGCTGGTCGTCGACGTGACGAGTTTCAACGACCAGACATGGTTTGACAGGGCCGGCAACTTCCATAGTGACGCCTTACATGTAATCGAACGCTACACTCCCATCAGCCCAGACGCCCTCGATTACGAAGTCATCATCGAGGACCCAAAGGTGTTTTCGCGACCCTGGAAGATGAGGATGCCGCTTTATCGCCGGCTGGAAAAGGATGCACAGCTGTTGGAATACACGTGCGTCGAGTTCGCGGAAGAGCTTCTGTATGGGCCTCTTCGCAAGCAGCCGAGCAAGTGAGAAGGAGGTTTTAAGATGAGCCCTCGATTGCTCGCTTCAATGGGTGTTACGGCGATTGCGATCACGGTCGCGTTGCTGGCGCCGGTACGCGCCGCGGGCCAGGCCGGGTCTGCGGCGAAGGCGACACCAGCTAAAGCTACAGCCGCAGCGAAGACTTGGACTCCGCCACGTACGCCCGATGGCCAGCCGGATCTGCAGGGAGTCTGGGACTTCCGCACCATCACTCCATTGGAGCGACCCAAGGAGCTGGGAACGAAGGCGTTTTTTACCGCCGAGGAAGCCGCGAATTATGAAAAGGAAGAAAATCAACGCCAGAATCGCGATCTAATCGATCCCGAGCAAGGTGGTTTATTTTACCCGCCGGGCGGCGTTGTCCCCTACAACGAATTTTGGTACGACCGGGGTAACAAGATCGTGGGGACAAAGCGCACTTCGTTGATTGTGGATCCACCCAACGGCCGGCTTCCTGCCTGGACGCCGGAGGGGCAGAAACAAGCGGATCTGCGTGCGGCCGAACAGCGCAGCACACAGCTCGGACATCCCCACGCCGATTCGTGGGAGGACCGGCCTCTGCAGGAACGTTGCATCGTGGGCCTCAACGCCGGACCGCCGATGACTCCAGGCGCCTACAACAATAATGTTCAGCTGTTGCAGATTCCTGGATACGTGGTGATTCTCAACGAAATGGTGCACAGCGCTCGCATCGTTCCCTTGGATGGGCGTCCGCATGGAAGCATTCGTCAGTGGAAGGGAGACTCGGTGGGCCACTGGGAGGGCAATACTCTGGTGGTCGACACCACTAATTTCAAACGCGAGACGAGCCTCGAAGGCTCCGGCGCGAATACGCACCTGATCGAACGCTTCACCCGCACCGACGTGAACACGCTCCTCTACGAATTCACGGTCGACGATCCGACCATTTGGACGAGACCCTGGACCGCAGTAGTTCCTATGACGAAGAGTGAGGATCCGATCTACGAATACGGCTGTCACGAGGGGAATTACGCCATGACAGGCATCCTCGCTGGAGCCCGCGCCGAAGAGAAGGCCGCGGAAGAAGCCGCGAAGAAGGGATCGAGGTGAGTCGACGAGTCGCTCTTGACAGCCGAAAGGCAGGTCAGGCCAGCGAGTGGAAGCTGGGGCGCACAGCTGCACGCGGGCTTACTCCAGACGGCTCTCGGCGGTTTCGTCGCAGTGCTTCTTCAGATACTGCATGAACGGTGTCCCACCAGTTCCGACCGCATGCGGGTTCTTCGCGTCGGTCTGAGTTTGCCGAAATATGTAAGCCGCAGCATATTCGAAATGCAGTGAACGAAAGGCCTCGAGAGCTTCCACACACGCATTGTACTTCGAGGTCAATGGTCGCCGGCCGGCACGTTGGACAAACCGCCGCACGGGAACTCGGCTCTCCAACGATTCGAGGAAGGCGCGATGTGTCGGGGGCATGTAGGTGCGCATCTCCCGGAGGTAAGAGCTGAGCACATCTTCCTTGTGTCTCACGCCGAGCATCGCATCCAGTGCTGGGACGATCGCACTCTGGGCCCCGGTCTCGCCACGGAACTGTTGCGGATGTCCTCCGTAGGCTTCCACCCCCTCGTATATGACGCCATCCGGGATATCGGGATGATCCTTCCATCCGTGAATATAAGGGCGGACCCGATGGTAGTAGATGAACGGCTCGCAGTGTTCCGGCATTCTCCGAAGGGATGCGTACATTGAATGCAGCGACGATTCAACTCGGGAGAGGAGAACTTCCAGTTGCTCCGCCTCGCGCGCTTCCGCTGCATTGAGACAGGCATCCAGAACGGCTATCGCCGGAGCGGCTTTCCGCTCGATCTCGACGTGAATCAGGATGAACCATTCCTCGTCGATCCCGCCGAGAAAGTTTTGGATCAGGCCGAGGTTGCCGCATTCGATCTCGCGTGAGGTATCGAAACGGAAGAAGTTCTGAAGAGCGTAACTGCTATAGCTGAGCACCGGTGGCCGGCCCAGGCTATCGGCAATCTGGTGCCAGGGCACAGCAAGCACCGCCGGCAAGATCAATTCGGGCCGAGGGCCACCCCAGACGTAGGCATGCCCCAAATAGCTTAAGAGAACCATAGCTCGCTCGCGTTCACGACAATCGTTTATCGCTTCGATCGGGAACGGAGGGAGATCGGCGATCGTGCGGCGAACCTGGTCCGAAACGAGGAGTTTCGGTAAACCCTGAGCGACGCTTTCCCATGCGTCAAAAGCCCTGGGAAGACGGGTCAGAGGATCGAGAAGGGGAAGAAAGCCGCGCTCGTGACTAAGGTCGAATGCGGCGATAGAGGGTGACATTGTTGACATTCATAATGTTCCTTATCCCGCTTGGTGGCCGAGCGCTTTTGCAGGAGGCGCCCGACTCTTGGGTATTTATAGAATATAGGATTTCTTGACCGGCGAACAATACGGCCTAAGATGTAGGTGTTGTGGCGAGCAACAATTCCAGCTGTGTTCGTGAATTGCACACTTTCGAGACTGGATTGAATTTCGGCGAGGCGCCGGGGTAGACTACAAACATTCTCTGCGAGATTCTGCTCTTTACCTTTCTGGGGAAGGTGCCATGGGCAAACGCAAGCGGGATATTTCCCGCAGGCAATTTCTCGAAGGCAGTGGCGCCGTTCTCGTCGCGGCGACCGCAGCGCCCAAGCTCAGAGCGCAGCTTTCCACCCAACCCGAAACGGGTGGTGCGGCGGCGGGGGTGCCTAGCACGGCCATCCGGATCGTGGTAAACGGCGCCGAACATCGCCTCGAAGTGGAAGATCGTTGGACTCTCGCCGAACTGCTGCGCGATCATCTCGGCCTGACGGGCACAAAGATCGGTTGCGACCGCGGGGAATGCGGAGCCTGCACAGTGCTGCTGGACGGCAAGCCCATCTACTCGTGCAGCAATCTAGCGGTGTGGGCCGATGGGCGAGAGATTCGAACCGTCGAGGGCCTCGCGCATGGCGACCAACTCGACCCGCTTCAACGGGCGTTCGTAGCGCACGATGGACCGCAGTGTGGGTTTTGCACGTCGGGACAGCTCATGAGCGCCAAGGGGCTGCTCGCTCGCAACCCTCATCCGACAGCGCAGGAGGTCCGCGCGGCGATGACGGGCAACATCTGCCGCTGCTCCAACTATAACCGCTACGTTGAGGCTGTGATGGCCGCGGCTGCAACCGGGGATGCCAAGACGTCCGACCGTGGCGCAGGCCGTTCGACGCCAGCGAAGCGGGGTGCAAAGGCCTCGGCTAGTGCAGGAGGTGCGTGATGAGCCGGCCATCCAGACTCACCGCGTTGAAGACAATCGGCCATCCCACCCCCCGCATTGACGCCGTGGAACGCGTCACGGGGAAAGCCACCTATACCGGAGACGTTCATCTTCCCGGGATGCTGTACGCGCGCGTATTGCGCAGCCCGCATGCCCACGCGCGTATCCGACAGATTGACGTCTCCAAGGCCCTGGCTCTCCCCGGTGTCAAGTTTGTTCTGACGCACGAGAACTGCAGTGTGGTCTGGGGGGCCGGCTCGATTTCAGGCGGGAGGCAATACGTTGACGACATCAAAAAAATCACCCGCCACAAACGCTTTCTCTTCAACAATCCGGTGCGCTTTTTCGGCGAACCGGTGGCGGCCGTAGCCGCGACCAACCGCCATCTCGCGGAAGAGGCTCTTCGGCTCATCACCGTTGATTACGAGGTTCTGCCGTTCGTGCTGGATCAGGAAGCGGCACTCCGCCCTGAAAGCGTGCAGATCTGGCCAGAGGGCAACATCTCGCCTAACGTGAAGAACGAGGTGGAACCGGAAGTCTATCGCCGCGGTAACGTCGAGGAAGGCTTCCGTACGGCAGACTTCGTCTTCGAGGATCGCTACACCACCACCTATGTGCACAACGCGCAGATGGAGCCACGTCTGTGCGTCGCCAACTGGGAGGGTGACAAGCTGACGTTGTATACCCCGACCCAGGGCACGTCGAATTGCCGCCACGACATGGCAAGAGATTTGGGAATCCCCGACGAGAAGGTGCGCGTCATCTGCAAGTACATGGGCGGCGGGTTCGGCAATAAGAACCAGAATCAGGATGCCGACCTGATCGCCGCGGTGCTGGCGAAGGAAACGGGCGCGCCGGTGAAGTTGGAACTGTCGCGCAAAGAGGATTTCATCGGGGTCCACGGCCGCTGGCCGACCACGCAATACTACAAGGTTGGCGTCAGCCATGACGGCGTGCTGCAGGCGCTTCAGTTGCGCGGCTATAGTGGCATGGGGCCGTACCGCAAGAATACGGGAGGCATCGGCGGAATCGAGCTCTATCAATGCCCCAACGTCGAAAGCGTCACCTATCCTGTGTATACCAACAGGGCGGTTTCCGGAAACTACCGCGCGCCCGAATTCCCTCAGGGCTTTTTCGGTATCGAGTCCATGATGGACGACGTGGCCTATAAGATGAAGATGGACCCCGTCGAGTTCGTCCTGAAGAACATGACCCGAAAGTCCGACGACGCGGTGCCTTATTCGAATTACACGCTCGAGGAGTGCATTCGCCGCGGCGCGGAAGCCTTCGAGTGGAAAAAGCGCTGGCATCCGCCGGGAGCGGACCCGGGACCGATCAAGCGCGGCGTAGGCATGGCCTTCATGGCCCTGCGATCTCCGACAGGCCAGAGCAGCGCCGTGATCCGTCTCGATTCGAATGGCCGGTACACCGTTTTCGTGGGCGTTACGGACATAGGGGCCGGAGCCAAGACAACCATGGCCCTGATTGCGGCTGAGGCGCTGGGCGTGCCGCTGTCGAATATCGAGATCGTGTGGGGCGACACGGACCGGTGCCCGTACTCGGTGGGCGAGTCAGGCAGCCGCACCACAGACATGACCGGGTATGCCGTGATCGAGGCTGCACGCGATCTCAAGCGCCAAATTGCGGCGAAGGGTTTGCCGAAGGGCGATAACGCGCTGATCACCTCCGCCAGCCCGAATCCGACATCGGAGGGCAAGGTGCGCAAAGCGTTCGGCGCGCACTTTGTGGAAGTAGAAGTCGATACGGAGCTCGGCCGTGTTCGGGTCCTCAAGTATCTTGCCGTCCAGGATTCCGGCCGCATCCTCAATCCGCTCACGGCAACAAGTCAGGTCAAAGGCGGCGCGACCCAGGGCATCGGGATGGCCTTGCACGAAGACTTGTTGTACGACCGGCAGACGGGACAGCCCCTGACAGCCGGCTATTACGGTACGCGGATCATGACTCATCTCGACGCGCCCGAGATCGAGGTGATCTTCGTCGAGAGCGACGACGGATATGGTCCCTTTGGCGCCAAGTGCATCGGTGAGGCCGGGATTGTTCACGCGGTCGCCGCCGTCGCCAACGCCGTCTTCAATGCCATCGGGCGCCGCATGAAAGACCTGCCGATCACGCGCGACAAAATTCTGGGGGCGCTGGTATGAAAACCTTCACCAATACGAACGCGCAAACGCTCGATCAGGCGGTTGCGCTCGTCCAGCAGGCGCGCACCGACGGACAGACGGCCTCACTCGTCGGCGGTGGCAGCGATCTACTGGCGCTGGTGAAAGACTTCATCGTCAAGCCCGACGTGCTCGTCAACCTCAAGACCATCAAAGGGCTCGACCAGGTGGTTCCAGGGGCAGGCGGCGTGGACATCGGCGGTCTTATCACGCTCGACGCTCTTGGCAGTCATCCTATGATCCGAAGCCAGTACACCGTTCTGGCCGAAGCGGCCGAAACGGTGGCGACGCCGCAGATTCGCAATGTCGGTACGCTGGCGGGCAACGTTTGCCAACGCCCATGGTGTTGGTATTTCCGCAACGGCTTCCCGTGCCTGAAGAATGGCGGCTCAACGTGCTTTTCCGTAGGAGGCGAAAACCAGTTCCATGCGATCTTCGGCGGCGGGCCGAGTTACATCGTCCATCCATCGGACACAGCGACCGCCCTGGTCGCGCTCGACGCGAAATTCCGCGTCGTGGGACCGTCGGGCGAGCGCATGGTGCCTGCAACTGACTTCTTCGTTCTGCCACGACAAGACGCCGCGCGAGAAAACATTCTCGCTCCCGGCGAAGTCTTGTCTGGGGTACAGTTGGCGCCGACCCCTCCAGTCAGGCGGAGTACTTATAACAAGGTCCTCGACCGCGAAGCATGGACGCACGCGGTGGTCAGCGCCGCGGTCGTGCTGGATATGGACAAGGAAATCTGCCGCAGGGCGAGCGTTGTGTTGGGCGGCGTCGCGCCGATTCCCTGGCGGGTGCCCAACGTCGAACGCCTGCTCGCCGGCCAGCGCATCACACCGGACCTGGCGGCAAAGGCCGGCGAAGCCGCCGTCGCGGGAGCGCAGCCGCTCGCGAAGAATGCCTACAAAGTGCCGATGACGAAAGCGCTGGTTCGCCGCACTGTGCTGGCGCTTGCGACACGCGCATAGAGACTGCGTTTCACCTATTCTTGGCATAGTCCTTTGAATCGCCGCGACCTAATTTTGCTCGGAACCAACCGAAA
>QHYQ01000143.1 GCA_003224175.1 Acidobacteriota bacterium | reverse complement strand
CCGTGGTGACCTCGTGCCCGGCCGGATCATCGATATTGCACCCCGCTGTGTCGAACACTTGCGTTGACAATCAGATTGCGAGGTTTCTCACCTCTATCAACTGCTCAACGCCGGGTTGATTGGCAACGGTGATGCGGGCTTCTTTGCCTTCGCAGGTCAGCAGGTGGTGCGCGAGAATTATGGCGCCGGCAGGGGCGACATCAAGATCTCGAACAAAGACAACTTGAATGTGAACTACTATTTTGACCACTCGCTCTTCAGCCAACCCGACGCCACGAACAACGTATTGACTGGATTTGAAGTAGGCCGGCAAGGCGGTTCCCCGGAGGAGACGAAGCAACTGCATAGGTTTCGTTACGTTCATGATCGATGTCCCGTATAGTGATCGGCATAAACTTCTTCCAGTCCGATGCTGGGGCGCAACCATCGAGAGGTCGATTTTGTTCACGCATCGTACGCTGCTGCTGCCCCGGGCCACAACGAATGTGTGTGAGTGACGCACCGCTTTAGCTCAGTTATTTTCAGCAAAATGTTAGTTCGCGGAGTTCATTGGGGAACGTACCGGCCTAGCGCTCGCCGTCGTATTCGGAAGGAACATCGTCTTCCAGAACCTCGTGCGTGATGACTTCTGATTCATCCGCGTCTTCTGCTTCCTCGACACCGGCCAGTACTCCAGCCTCGAAGGACTGTCCTTCTTCCGCCAGTTCTTTGACGCTTTCCGAATTGGCGCGCGCCACGCTCGACAACCGTTCGTCGTCGCCTGACTGACCTCCGGCTTCTGCCCCCGGCCCCTTCCGCTGGAGCGCTATCGAACCGACCGGAGTGGCACGGCCGCCCTTGCCGCGAATTTTGCTTCGCCTCTTGCTGCGGGCTGGTCTTCGCCTGGGCGCTGTCATTCGGGCACGCGTCGCGGCCTTCGCGTGTGGTGGCTTCGCCCTTTTCTTGCTCTTAGTGTCTTTTCGCCGGACGGATTTCTTCTTAGGCATGCGCGCAGTCTATCATTGACTCAACTGGTGAACAACGGCGCTTCAGCGAGCAGAACGGCTTCAAAAAGTCTGCTGCGCGACGCCGTCGACATCTTCGCCTCTTCTCACAATTCAGTCGATCCGCCGATTTTCCCGATGCATTCCATTGGCTTCCAGATCTGACCTCCCGGACCACGTAAATCCAGTCCTGACGAAGGATTGGTGGACTCGCGGCGATTCGATAAGATAGGTCGCTGCGTCCAAGCGTGAGGCGCATAGACGATGGAGATCGCGAAGCCGGAATGGCTTGAGCAGATGGAGTTCGTTCTCGAGACGCTGAATGAGGGCGTCTTGATTTCCGACGATTGCGATCACGTTCTCTTCGTCAATTCGGTTTTCGAAGAGATGACCGGAATATCGCGCGCGGATATCGTGGGTCGAGACCCCGCGGAACTCTACAGCCCCGAAGATTACGTGGTCCTTCAAGAGCTACGCAGGAAGACCCGGCAGATGGGTCGCAGCAGAAATGAATTCTATTTGCCGACAAAAGAAGGCGGACGCTTGCCGATCGTCGCCAGCGTCCGCTCAATCGAGGACCCCGATGGACGATCGTTCGCGATCGTGTCACTCATCGATATTTCTGAACAAAAGGCTGCCGAACAGGATCTTCGCACGGCGAACACGCAGCTCGAAAAGCGCCAAAAGGAGATCGAAGAAGATTTGGTCCTCGCGGCGCGCGTTCAGCAGAGTCTTGCGCCGAAGTCCACGGTATGGGGTGGCATACGGGTCGAAACGTTCTATCACCCAGTGCGCACGATTGGCGGCGACTTCGGCCTGGTCAGTCCGCTCGACGAAGATCACCTCAATGTCCTGGTTTGCGATGTTTCCGGTCACGGCATTAGCTCAGCGCTGATTGCCAACCGCATTTACTCCGAAACGATCTCACAGTTAAATAATTGCGCGCCGTTGGGCGACATGCTGCATCAACTGAACCACCTCGTGATGCAGAATATCGGAAGCTCGCTGTTCTTTTTTACGCTGTTCGTCGCTCGTGTGGATCGCAGCGGAAGGCGTATGGTCTTCGCCGGGGCAGGCCACCCCCCGGCGATGATCGTCCATCCGGGAGAAGAGCCCCGACTGTTGGAATCGCGCAGCGCCGTGCTAGGCGCGCTGCCTGAGGCAGTGGATGCGCAAGCTACGCTCGAAGTCCAACTAGCCCCCGGCGACCGGATCGTCCTGTACACCGACGGGATCACCGATGTGTTCAATTCGCAAGGTAAAATGCTGGGCGTTGCCGGCGTGCAAAGATTTGTTCGCGAGACCGCGATGCTGCCGTTACACGAAATGAAAGAGGCCATTTTAGACCGCGTCGCAGAATGGCGCGAAGGCCCACCAGCCGACGACATTTCACTCATATTGGTCGAAGTCTAGGGCTGGACCGTCTCGCTCTTGATGGCTTGGCATGAGATTTGCGGCTCGATTGTCCTATGGCGACATTGAAGGGATCGGCCACAATCTATCTCGTCTCGCCTTTTAATCACGCACGATCGGTGCACTCACTGAGTAGTTAGTCGCACAATGGCCGCCGCAGCTTTGTATCTCTCCGCCGGATGGCTGTTGTCCATCATGGGCATGAGTTTCTCAACATCACTCTGGCCGCCCGCGTGCCCCAGAGCTTCCGCCGCCGCCGCCCGCACCAGCCAGCTCTTATCGTTAAGCGCCTGTTCCAAAACGACTCGATCCCCCGAGTCGGTGCCACTGCCGAGTAACCCTGCTGAAACGGCCCGCACGCCCGCGGTCTTGTCCTTAGCTAGTTCCTCCACCGCCGCCACGCCGAATCCGGCTGGACCCAGGAAAGCGCCCGCTGCTTGCACCGCGCCAAACTCCACGATTGAAGTTGGATTGTGCAGCTTCTCGTGCATGTCATGCCATTCCGAATGAATCAGGCCCGGTGAAACGCCACGGTCTCCCGCCAGCACTTGCGCGAGTATGCTCGTGCCGCTTTGATCGCCCATGCGCCAAAGAGCTTGCGCCGCTGCGAAGCTAACTGCCGCGGACTTGTCGTCGAGCGCCGTATGTAGTTTCGGAATTGATTGGGACGCCTGGATGTCGCCCAGGCTCTTCGCCGCTGCCTGACGTACCAAACTGTCTTTGTCTTCCAGCCTCGCCTCGATCAGTGGAACGGTATCGGACTGAACGCCGAGTGTCCCCAGCGCGTAAACTGCCTGTATGCGGTGATCGGCTTCCTTATTCTTCAACCCTTCCCGCAAGCATGCCCACGCCGCGGTTCGTGCTTCGTCCGGCTTCGTTGGGCTCGAAGGTGAAGCGGCGCAAGCGTCCCGCTGAGACGCAGGAGTCTGGGATGCAATCCCCGCCGAAGGAGAGTTTGCCGGGCGCTTTTGTCCTAGTGATTCTCCCAGCAAACAAAGTCCGGTCAACAGAAATACGACCCCTCCGCTCACAGCACTTTTCCTCACGATCTTCCTGACCATGCTTCCCCCTCCTCTCGGCGGGGCCGACATAGGTATCTTCTGAAGGCAACAGTTATTTCAGTCGTACTCGTCGAGTCTACAGGCTCGGACAGTCTTGCTCCGATCTACTGGCTTGACGCGTTGGCCTCGGGATGCGTCGAAAAATACTGATCAAGACTGCCGCTGAACTCTGCGATCCCTTGCTGGACATCGTGGTCGAGAGCGGCGACCACTGCTGATACGTCCTTGCTTGTCACGGGCTCATCGTGGGTGTAGAAGTGCGTCCATACCGTCGCGCCTGTTCGCGCGTCGTGCAATTCTAGTTCGAGAGTGACGCGGGCCAACAGAGCGCTCGCGGAAATCTCCCGGAAATCATAAAGGTGTCCGCGAAGGATATAGTCGCCCCGAACGTTGCTGCCCCATGAGTAGACCCCCTGAAAGTGAGCCGAGGCGCGGAGTTCTCGAAGCAATACATCACCAATCATTTCCGTGGGAGGCTCTGCCCAACGCTGGTATTGGTAAACGCCCATATACTGTCCGTTGTCCGTATACACAATATGGTCCTCGCGGTAGAGGTGGGACGACGTTATCGGCGCCAGCATGAGAGTGACGTGATACGGGTTCGAACCGGTAGCTGGTGTCGCGTCGCCGGGCACCGTCAGCTGATAGTACTTGCTGGGCCGAGCCGCGCCGCATCCACCGCCAACACTGATACACAGCAGCAGCCCGCAGAAAAGGATTTCGCTCTTCATCTGTTTTCACCGGGTTTGTGTTCCGGAGGATTCGTCGAACGAATCAGGGACGACGGCCGATTCTTGATGGTGGCCGTAAATTCATTCAGGTTTTCCGTCGCCTGCCGCAGATTGTCGAGAAGTTCGTCGATGTTTTCGGCATTGACATCTAGCGTTTGGTCGAGCCGGCCAGTGACGTCCGTAACGGTCGTCAGCGAGCGCCTAAGCTGTGCGATGGCCTGCCGTAGATCGGGACGATTCTCTCCAATCAGTGAGTCCACATTATTTAGCGCTTTGTTGGTCTCTGCGGAGGTCCTGCGCAAATCCTCGAGCAGGGGTTCCAGCTTTTGGCTGCTACCATTCAGGTTTTGCAAAGTAGACTTGATTTGAGGCCGGTTTTCTTCGATCAGCCCGCGAGTATTAGCGAGCGTCGCGGACAAATTCGCTCGGTTCGGGGCGCTGAACAAATCGTTTACGCGCGCCACCGTAACTTTAAGCTCGCCCGCGCGATCAGAGAGCTCGACGAGAAGTTGCTGCGCCTGCGGAGCGATTTTGTTGAGCTGTGCTAGGAGCGAACTCAAGTCAATGTAGGCCTGAGACGGGAGTAGGGCCTCTTGAGGGGCATCGGCAGCCTGCGGCGTTCCCGGGAAGATCTCCAAGTGGTTGTCTCCAAGCGGCGTTGTGCTCATGATCTTCACGAGACTGTCGGTCTTGACGGGCAGATCGGATTGCACACTGAACGTAATGTCCAGCCGCGACGCGTTCTGCGGATCGATTCGGACCTTTTCGACCCGGCCTACTTTGGGACCGCCCGAATAGCGAACGCTCATACCCGGCTCGATCCAGCCGGCGAAAGCAAAGTAGGCATGGTACGTTTTTGTGTCGCGGCCAAACGCGCCGTTGATGGCAAAGATCGTACCAATCAACAACACAGCGCAAATCAGAACAAAGAGGCCCACCAAGGTCTGTTCCGTCTTGGACTCCATCGTGTTCCTTGCCTGGACGGCTAGGCCCGTCCGAACCTGCGTTCCTCGGTGAGTGCACGGAGATAGTCCGATTCTTGCGCCGTCTCAGATTCCGGCACACGGTCCAGAAACTGCCGGACGCGCGGCTGGATGCTCGACTGCATTTCCGTAGTTGTCCCGATCGCCACGATCTTGCCCCTGTCGATCAAAACGATGCGATCGGCTATTAGAAAGGCGCTCGCCAACTCGTGTGTGACTACAAGGATCGTCATGTGGAACGCGCGCTTCAACTCTAAAATCAACTGGTCGATGCCCGCTGCAATAATCGGATCCAATCCGGCGGACGGTTCGTCAAAGAATAGCAATTCCGGATCCATCGCCAGAGCCCGTGCCACAGCGGCGCGCTTCCTCATGCCCCCGCTGAGCTGGGAGGGCATGTAGTATTCGAAGCCCTCCAGGCCCACCTGTTCCAGCTTGAGTCGCACCATGATTTCGATCGTAGAGTCTTCTAGCTTAGTATGCTCTCGAAGAGGCAGAGCTACATTCTCGCCAACGGTCATCGAGCCAAACAGCGCCCCTCCTTGAAACGACATGCCAATCTTCTTCCGGACCTCTTCTAGCTCGGCCTCGCGGATCGCCGCGACATCCTTGCCCTTGATCAAGACGTGTCCCGAACTGGGTTTTTCAAGGCCGATCAGTGTTCGGACTAGTGTGCTCTTTCCAGAGCCCGAGCCTCCCATGATCACCAGCGTCTCGCCGCGTTTGACGTCAAAGCTTACGCCATGAAGAATCTCCGTTGCTCCGTATTTTACGTGGAGATCCCGCACAGAGATCATTGGTTCCGAGCTGACTAAGCCTGGATCGTCCCTTTCCATTCGGCGGAGCCCCGCGGCTTTATTGCGCCCCAACAAAAAAGAACAGCGCCGTGAACACAAGATCCTCCATGATCACCAGAAAAATCGATTTCACCACGGCTGCGGTCGTGGAACGACCCACCTGCTCCGCTCCCACTCCCGTAGAGAGACCCTCTAAACATCCCACCGCGGTAATTGTTGCGCCAAACATCAGGCTCTTAATCAACCCGGTAGTGATGTCACGCAGAATGAGGGCATCCACCGAAACTTGCAGATACCGCACAAAAGTAAACCCCGCCTGCCACACGCCAAACACCGAGCCTCCCAATATTCCCATAGCGTTGGCCCAGATCGTGAGACAAGGCAGCATCACGATCATGGCGACGAGTTTCGGTGCGACCAGGAAGTCCACAGGACTGATGGCCATAGTTTCCAGTGCGTCAATTTCCTCGGTGACCCTCATAGTCCCGATTTCCGCGGCAAACGAGGAACCCGAACGCCCAATTACCACGATCGCAGTGATCAGAGGTCCAAGCTCACGCGTCATGGAAATGGCCACAGTTGCAGCGACGTAGTTCACCGCCCCAAATCGGCGCAGCTCATAGGCGCTCTGGAGCGCCAGAATCAAGCCAATGAAAAAGGTAATCAGAGAAAGGATGGGCAGAGCCCGAACGCCAACATCCATCGCTTGCGATACAGCGCGCCGCAGTCGAACCGGCTTCCCATGAAACGGCCCTATGAACAAGTCTAAGGCCGCGCGGCCTCCGAGCGACGCGAGAGAGCCGATATACGCGAGTCCCTCCGTTACGCTACCGCCGATTTGAGAAACGAGCTCCATCTTTTGAAACTCACCCCGTCAGTGCTTCTACTTCTGTATCGTAGATTTCGAAAACCTTCACCAGACGCGAAAGCTGCAAGACTTCGCGGGCGGGACCGCTCAATCCAACCAGGATGAAACGTGAGCCGATATCGCGAGAAGCCTTGAGGCTTTCCACCAAAGAGGCCACGCCCGAGCTATCAATGTACCTTACGTCGCTCAGGTTCAACACCACGCGGGGCCTGCGATTGTCGCGCACCTCGTGCAAGAGGGCCTTCCGCACCTCGGGCGAGTTCGCTAGATCAATGTCTCCCGATATGTCAAAAATCGTGGCGTTGTCCACGCGCCGAATGGAAATCCGCATTGCGTTCGCTCCTCCTACCTCGCGATGAACCCTTTTCTGACGGCAAGTACTTGACCAGTCTCAGCCGGTTGGTATGACCCACCCGTTCGTAATCAACCGCATCCATTGCCTCGCTAATGAAATGCAGCCCTAATCCGCCCGGTCGCAGTTCGCCTGGCTTTTGGCCGCGCAGCTGGGCCTGATCGACGGCCGGTCCTCGGTGACACAGCAAAACCTCAAGCCCTTTCTCCAGCCTGCCCTTTGATCTACGACGAGGTCGCCGAAAGTACAGTTCGATCGGTTGATCGGGACGGCCACGATAACAGTGGCGCATGACGTTGGTCAGAGCCTCGTCCACGGCTCGAACAACCGATCTGCACTCCGCGGCAGCAAAGCCCACAGTCTCTGCTAGACGCTCCACGGCTCCGCGCACGACGTAAAGCGCCTTGGGATCGCTGAGCAACTCAATCTTTAGCAGGAGACCGCGCTTTAGCAGGAGATCGCGGCTCAATTTCTAAACCTCGGCTCTTAGTATCGTAGTCTCGGATCGGTGGAGTCAACGCATGCAAGCAAGACACCGTTGAAGACGCCCGCGCCATGCTCCTCGTTCCGCATGCGTGATGTGGACTCTCCAGCCAAGCAGCGGCGCCTCTCAGTCCGTGGTCGGGCGCGAAGTCGCGTGGGATCATATGCCGGTTCAGGATAATTCTTGCCGGCGGTGTACAGAGTCTTGAGGATGGAGCATCAAATGTTTCCTATGGGGTCATGCGCTAGTAAATCGATGGACGGAAGAGCGAAAGAATCATGTACGAATCCTCGTCAAACATTCGTCACGAGCAGGTTGCAAGGCTTGCTTATGAACTTTGGGAAAGAAGCGGGCGGCCCGCCGGCTCAGCTGAGAGAGATTGGTTGATGGCTGAACAAATTGTGGAGCTTCTGGATCCGGCGAAACCGCCGTTCGGAGCCCTTTCGTTAGAGGCGAACGAAAACTAGGACCGACATCCCTATGATCTTGGTTCACGCGAACTTCCCGATGTCCGGGCAGCCAGGCTGCTCGCGTAACCGGAGTCACGAGTCTACCAATTGGAAGCCGTGCTTGAGGACGTCCCTCAAACGAGATGACAGGTGAAAATTAATCCAGCGGCTGGAAAACTGGCTGATCCCTCGAGCCTGGTGAATGTTCCGAAACTCGTCACGGCTTACTACGCTTTGCGGCCCGATCCAACGGACCCAAGCGAGCGCGTCGTCTTCGGTACGTCCGGTCATCGTGGGTCGGCTTTTGATCAGGCGTTCAATGAGTGGCACATACTCGCAATCACTCAGGCGATCTGCGATTACCGGAAGCTACAGAAGATTGACGGACCACTTTTCCTCGGAATGGACACTCACGCGTTGTCCGAGCCTGCATTTTCAAGTGCGCTGGAGGTGCTTGCGGCGAACGACGTCGAAGTGATGCTTTCGGAGGGTACTGCCTACACGCCGACTCCCGCCGTCTCTCACGCGATTTTGCGTTACAACCATGGGCGGGGCACGGGTCTCGCCGACGGCATCGTGATCACGCCTTCTCACAATCCCCCTGATGACGGTGGGTTCAAGTACGATCCCCCGCACGGCGGACCGGCCGATTCACACGTAACGTCCTGGATTGAATCGAGAGCCAATGAATTTCTGCGGGGCACGCTGCAGGGCGTCAAGCGAGCCATGTTCGCGCGAGCACTTCGGGCCTCGACCACACATCGCTACGACTACCTGCATACCTACGTCGGCGATCTCGAAAGCGTGATCGATATGACGGCGATTCGCGATTCCAAGATTGTACTTGGCGTAGACCCGCTCGGAGGCGCAGGTATCGATTATTGGCCGCTACTTGCCGAGCGATACGGTCTCAATCTGACGGTTGTGAATCAATCGGTTGATCCAACGTTTCGATTTATGACCGTCGATTGGGACGGCAAAATTCGCATGGATCCCTCCTCGCCTTACGCCATGCAAAGATTGATTGGGCTGAAGGACAAATTCGATATTGCGTTTGCCAGCGATACCGACCACGACCGCCACGGCATCGTGACCAAGAGAAGTGGCTTGTTGCCTCCTAACCACTATCTATCCGTCTGCATCCATTATTTGTTTGCAAGCCGGACGAATTGGGGCAAGGACGTGGCCGTCGGTAAAACTGTGGTGAGCAGCAGCATCATCGATCGCGTCTGCGAAAGGCTGCAACGTCGGCTGTACGAAGTGCCCGTAGGTTTCAAGTGGTTTGTCGAAGGCCTGCTCGCCGGCCGACTGGGCTTTGGAGGCGAAGAGAGCGCGGGCGCATCCTTTCTCCGGCGTGACGGTGGCGTTTGGGCCACCGATAAGGACGGAATCATCCCGTGCCTGCTCTCGGCAGAAATCACCTCGCGTGCGGGGCGAGATCCAGGCGAAATCTATCGTGGCCTCACCCGGGACCTTGGAGATCCAGTTTACGAACGTATTGAAGCTCCCGCGACGGCAGAACAAAAAGCCACCCTTGAGAGATTGTCCCCGTCCGATATCAACGTCACTGAGGTTGCAGGCGAAGAGGTGCAGCAGATTCTGACTGCAGCTCCTGGAGACGGCCACCCGATCGGCGGAATTAAAGTAATCGCAAAGAATGGCTGGTTTGCGGCGCGACCCTCGGGTACGGAAGACATCTATAAGATTTATGCCGAGAGCTTCCTCGGCCAAGACCATCTGCGACGGATCGAAGAGGAAGCCCAGACAATCGTTTCGGAGACGCTCGCACGGAGCACCCGAGCAGCGGCTGGCAACTGAGCCGCAGGGAGGAGTCAGTTATGAGCAGTCCTGCACACCGCACTCGTCCCTCTCCAACGGCTATTTCGGACGCTCTCACCGACTTGGCTTTAGACCTTAGATGGTCGTTTAACCACTCGGCCGATCAGCTCTGGGAACGACTCGACCCGGAACTCTGGGACCTGACCCACAACCCATGGGTGGTGTTGCAAACGGTGTCTCGGGAGAGACTGCAGGCCGTTAGCACGGAGCCGGCGTTTCAAAGACTGTTGGCTGACGTCAATCGCGAGCGAAAGTCCGCTGAGCAATCGGCTGCCTGGTTTCAGCAGGCGCATCCTCATTCCGGTCTTACAGGAGTTGCATACTTCTCGATGGAGTTCATGCTAAGCGAAGCCTTGCCCATCTATTCGGGCGGGCTCGGAAACGTTGCTGGTGACCAACTCAAGGCGGCAAGTAACCTCGGTGTCCCCGCGACCGGCATCGGTCTCCTCTATCAGCGAGGCTATTTTCGTCAGGAAATCGATGGAGCCGGGCAGCAGCAGGCCTTGTATCCGTTCAATGACCCGGGTCAATTGCCTATCAAACCGTTGCGCGAGCCCAATGGTGAGTGGCTGCGACTCTCCCTGAATCTTCCCGGCGCCAAACTGTGGATCCGCACCTGGCAGGTCCAGGTCGGCCGGACGAAATTGTACCTGTTGGACACCAACGATCCCGCGAATGTCCCGGCGTACCGCGGCATCACGAGCGAACTCTATGGCGGCGGCCCGGAGCTGCGTCTGAAGCAAGAGTTGGTCCTGGGAGTGGGAGGATGGCGGCTTCTGAATGCTCTGGATTTGCATCCGGAGGTCTGTCATTTGAATGAGGGTCATGCGGCATTTGCAGTGCTTGAGCGAGCCCGGTCGTATATGGCCAACAACAAGGTATCTTTCGATTTGGCGCTGACGATAACTCGTGCCGGGAATCTTTTTACTACCCATACACCCGTTGATGCCGGCTTCGACCGCTTCGCTCCCGACCTAATGGAAAAGTACTTTAAGAGGTACGCAGAGAACGAGCTTTCGATTCCGTTCCAGGAACTGCTCGCTCTCGGACGGCGCGACAGCGGAGATTTGTCCGAGCCATTTAATATGGCTTACCTCGCTGTCCGCGGCAGCGGAGCCGTCAATGGCGTGAGCCAGTTGCACGGTGAGGTCAGCCGGCGAATTTTTCAGCCGTTGTTTCCGAGATGGCCGGAGGCCGAAGTGCCAGTGACTCACGTGACCAACGGCGTGCACACACCTACCTGGGATTCGGCCGAAGCAGACTCCCTGTGGGAACGCACCTGCGGAAAGGAGCGCTGGCGCGAAAGCATGGCAGGCGTGGAGGAATGTCTTCGCAGGGGTAGCGACTCCGATTTCTGGCAGCTGCGGGCACGTGGACGCAAGTCTCTGGTACAGTATGTTCGCAAACGCTACGCCCGCCAACTGGGTGAGCAGGGAGCTGCTATCGAGGATCTGGCGCAAGCCGCCCAAGCGCTGGACACCGACACTCTCACTCTCGGCTTCGCGCGGCGTTTTGCGACGTACAAGCGTCCCAACCTTCTCCTGCATGATACGCAGCGGCTGGTGCGGGTCCTAACGAATCGAGATCATCCCGTTCAACTCGTGCTCGCAGGTAAGGCCCATCCACAGGACATGGCAGGGCAAGATATGATCCGCCAATGGGTCGAGTTCTCCCGCCGCCCCGAAGTGCGCTCTCGCGTGATCTTCCTGAGTGACTATGATGTGCTCATGGCAGAGCAGCTTGTGCAGGGCGTCGATCTCTGGGTGAACACGCCGCGACGACCTTGGGAGGCCAGCGGCACTAGCGGCATGAAGGTGCTCGTCAACGGCGGACTGAATTTTTCGGAGCTCGATGGCTGGTGGGCAGAAGCATATTCTCCGGAAGTTGGCTGGGCCCTTGGTGACATGAGGGAACATGGCGATGATCCCGCTTGGGACGCATCAGAAGCAGAAGCTCTTTATGGGCTGCTCGAACGAGAAATCGTTCCCGAGTTCTATAAGCGCGATGACCATGGAATTCCGCGCGGCTGGGTGGCTCGCATGCGGGAAAGCATGGCGCGATTGACGCCCCTTTTTTCCACGAACCGCGTTGTGCGCCAGTATACCGAGGAACATTACCTTTCGGCTGCATCGGCCTTTAAGGCGCGTTCCAAGGACCGGGGCGCAATGGGGGCCGATTTGCTCAATTGGCAGAGTCAGCTCGCAAGGCACTGGTCAGCGGCGCGATTCGGTTCCGCAACAGTTGAACAGCAGGACGGGCAATTCCTCTTTGAGGTCCAGGTCTATCTTGACGATCTCGATCCTGACGCCGTTAACGTAGAGCTTTATGCCGAAGGGCAGAACGACAAAATGCCCGTGCGCCATCCCATGAACCGCGGCGAGCGCCTGGTCGGTTCTGTAAACGGCTTCATTTATACGGTGCGTATTCCCGCGAATCGTGCCGCAGCCGATTACACTCCGCGCGTTATTCCCCAGCACAGCGGAGCCTTCGTGCCGATCGAAGCTCCGTTCATTTTGTGGCACAACTCGCCTTCGTGGCGATGAGAGACCGCGTCGATCCGGGATAGCCATCGAACCAGACTCTGATGCTCGGCGAGCGAACGGTGCTTCAAAACTCGAAAAGGTAGGCATGAGCCAGGAGAATATCAAGGTGCCGAGCTTTCCTTTTGACTACCGCGGATCTGGGATACTGCTGCACGTCACGTCGCTGCCGTCCTCCTACGGTATCGGCGATTTCGGAGCTGCAACGTCGTGGGTCAACCGGCTTGTCGAGGCTGGTCAATGCTGGTGGCAAGCTCTGCCACTCGGTCCCACGGGATACGGCAACTCACCATATCAACCATTATCGTCTTTCGCCGGCAATGTGTTGTTGATCAGTCCCGATTGGCTGATCGAAGATGAACTTTTGCGGACAAGCGATTGCGCGCACGACCCGTTTCCCGCAGCAGTCGTTGATTACGATGCGATCGTTCCGTTTAAGCATCGGCTGCTGCAAAACGCGTGGAAACATTTTAGAGCTGGCACCCGCTCTGACTTGCGAGCAGCGTATGAGCAATTCTGTCACGACCAGAACCACTGGCTCGATGACTATGCCCTTTTCCGGGTGCTCAAGGCGAAGTTCGATAACGCACATTACCTTGAATGGCCAACCGAGTTGCTCCAGCGCAAGCCAGCAACGCTTGGCCGGGAGCGGCGTGAGCTTGCCGATCAGATCGGTCAAGTGACCTTTGCGCAGTTCCTATTGTTCCGCCAGGCCGAGAGGCTGAAGGCGCATGCTCACAAGAAGGGTCTGAGGTTGATCGGCGACTTGCCGTTTTTTGTTTCTGACGATTCGAGCGACGTGTGGTCCAAGCCAGAACTGTTTCTTCTTGACGAACAGCGTCGGCCGCGCTTTGTCGCTGGTGTGCCTCCCGATTATTTCAGTGTGCAGGGACAACTCTGGGGCAATCCACTCTACAACTGGGATGTCCTGCGCCAGTCCGGTTATCAGTGGTGGATAGCTCGTTTGCGTTCCCTGCTAGTCCACGTCGGCGTGATTCGCCTGGATCATTTCCGCGCATTCGCGGCGGCCTGGCACGTGCCCGCAGGCGCGCTGACCGCCCAGTCTGGAAGCTGGGTGCCGGGTCCGGGTGTCGAATTTTTCCGGGCCGTGCAGAAAGAGTTGGGCGATCTGCCTTTCATCGCTGAGGATTTGGGAATGATCACGCCGGACGTGTATGCCCTACGGGATCAATTTCATCTCCCGGGCATGCGCATCCTGCAGTTCGCCTTCGACGGTCATTCTGACAATCCATATCTTCCCGACAATTTTGTTACAAACACCGTGGTGTACACCGGTACACACGACAATTCTACGGCTCGTGGCTGGTTTGAAGATTTGACGAGCGACCAACGAGATAGAGTCTGGAGGTACCTAACGGGCCGAGGAGTCAAGAACGGCGTGGAGGCACACGCCTTGATGGAATTGGCTTGGTCTTCGGTCGCCGCCTTGGCGATGGCTCCGCTGCAAGATTTGCTGAACCTGGGCAGTGAGGCTCGAATGAACGTCCCCGGCCATCCACAAGGTAATTGGCGCTGGCGCTGTACGGAGGACATGCTGTCCGGTCCGTCGTTCGAATGGCTGCGCGATTTGACCAAACACGCGAACCGATCGAGAACGCCGATGGCTTCAGAATCAGAAATCTGCGAGGCCGCTTCAAGAGCAAACTGAACGTGATCGTTTTGCGGCTCGGCAATCCGTCCGGCTGAGACCTAAGGCAGAGGTGAAAGTATGAAAGCGACGCAACTGCTTCATAACTTGGGCCAGAGCATCTGGCTCGACAACATCACTCGAGATCTGCTGGACAGCGGGATCCTCAAACGCTACATCGAGGAATTGTCCGTGACGGGTCTGACCTCAAACCCGACGATCTTCGATCACGCAATCAAGAACGGCGGTGCTTACGACGCCGCGATCCGCGACAAGCTGGGCAGGGCTAAATCGGCTGAGACGCTATTTTTCGAGCTGGCGTTGGACGACATTGCCCGGGCTGCTGCGCTATTTCGACCAGTCCATGACCAAACGGATCGTGTGGACGGGTGGGTGTCTTTGGAAGTTTCACCGTTGCTGGCACACGACACGTCCAAGACCCTCACCGCAGCCAAGGATCTATATACGCGTGCCGTGCAACCGAACGTATTCATCAAGATACCCGGCACGAAAGAAGGTCTGCCTGCAATCGAAGAGGCAATCTTTGCCGGCATCCCGATCAACGTCACCCTGTTGTTCTCCCGCGAGCAGTATCTGGCGGCTGCCAACGCATTCCTGCGCGGCATCGAGCGGCGCATCGATGCCGGGCTGAAACCCGCAGTTGGTTCTGTCGCCTCGCTGTTCATCAGCCGCTGGGATGTTGCCGTCATGGGCAAGGTACCGGACTCGCTGCGTGACCAACTCGGGATCGCGGTTGCCAAGCGTACCTACAGGGCATATCGGACCTTGCTCGATTCCCCGCGCTGGCAGCGCGCCTTCAATGCCGGGGCTCGTCCTCAACGGCTCCTTTGGGCCAGCACCGGAACCAAGGACCCCAAGGCATCCGACATCCTTTACGTCAAGGCCCTCGCTGCCCCGTTCACAGTGAACACTATGCCGGACGCCACCTTGAAGGCCCTCGCTGATCACGGCGAAATCGGCGCAATCCTCCCCGCAGACGGTGGTGACTGCGAGGAAGTGTTGGCGCAGGTTGGCAAGGCGGGAATCGACATCGACGCCTTGGCGACCCAACTCCAGGATGAAGGCGCGAAGTCGTTCGTCCAATCTTGGAATGACCTGATGGCCGTGATCACTGCCAAAAGTGCTGCGCTCAAGCGGGCAGCGGCCCAATAAACAGCAAGAGAAAAGAGAAGAACATGAAAATGGCGATGGGTCCAAGACCAAGCGCCACACCTAAGGTCGTTGAGCCGCTGACGAGGCGAAAGGCTTGGAAGGCGCTCCAAGCACACTACGAAGGAGTTCGCGGATTACATTTGCGCGGACTATTCGCAGAGGATCCCAAACGCGGTGAGCGATTGACGGCCGAGGCTGCGGGCATCTTCCTCGACTATTCGAAGAACCGCATCACGGACGAAACCGTCAAGCTCCTCATTCAACTGGCCGAGGAATCCGGCCTGCGAGCGCAAATCGACGCGATGTTTCGAGGAGACAAAATTAACTTCACGGAGAATCGCGCAGTCCTGCACGTAGCCCTGCGGGCACCCAAAGGGACATCCATCCTCGCAGACTGTGAGAACGTTGTGCCTCAGGTCCATGCCGTCCTCGACAAGATGACGCAATTTTCGAATCGCGTCCGGAGCGGCGAATGGAAGGGGCACACGGGCAAACGCCTTCGCAACGTGATCAACATTGGCATCGGGGGCTCCGATCTTGGTCCCGTGATGGCCTATGAGGCGCTGAAGCATTACAGCGACCGCACGATGACCTTCCGCTTCGTTTCGAATGTCGATAGCACCGACTTTGCGGAAGCTGTACGCGATCTCGACGCGGCGGAGACGCTCTTCATCATCTCCTCGAAAACGTTCACAACGCTGGAGACGATGACAAACGCCTACTCAGCTCGGCGGTGGTCCTTGGCGGGCCTGGGCGGTAACGAAGAATCGGTGGCCAAGCACTTCGTCGCGGTTTCGACGAATGCAGCGGAAGTGGCGAAGTTCGGCATCGATACGGCCAACATGTTCGGTTTCTGGGATTGGGTTGGAGGACGCTACTCGATGGATTCGGCGATCGGTCTGTCGACCATGCTGGCCATCGGTCCGGAGAATTTCCGGGCCATGTTAGATGGCTTCCACCAGATGGATGAACATTTCCGAACCGCGCCGTTTGAGCAAAACCTCCCGGTTCTCATGGGTCTTCTTAGCATCTGGTACAACGATTTCTTCAGCGCCCAGACCGTTGCGGTGCTCCCTTATGAGCAGTATTTGAAACGATTCCCAGCCTACCTGCAGCAGTTGACGATGGAGAGCAACGGAAAGCACGTCACGATCGACGGGGCCGATGTCACCTATGCAACGGGCCCAATTTATTGGGGAGAGCCGGGAACCAACGGCCAGCACTCCTTCTATCAGTTGATCCACCAAGGAACTCGGCTCATTCCGTGTGACTTTATTGCTTTTGTAGAACCACTCAATCCGCTCGGGCGCCAACATGACATGCTCCTGGCAAACGTCTTCGCCCAGACCGAAGCGCTGGCGTTTGGAAAGACGCCGGAGCAAGTCAAAGCCGAGGGCACACCTGATTCGCTCGTCCCTCATCGGGTCTTCGAGGGCAATCGTCCATCGAACACGATCCTGGCCGCCCGGCTCACGCCGGAGACTGTCGGCAAGCTCGTCGCTCTCTACGAACATTCCGTCTTCACGCAAGGCGCCATTTGGCAGATCAATTCGTTCGACCAGTGGGGAGTGGAACTTGGCAAAGCGCTGGCACAGCGCATCATTCCGGAACTCGAGAGCGACGGGGAGCCCTCGCTTAGCCATGACAGTTCGACGAACAGCTTGATCCGAAGATATCGAAAGACCAGGGAGACATCTTGAAAACTTGTGGGACCCATGGTGGCTCTTGGACGCACGAAAGGATAATGCTGCTCGCCCTGGCTGTGCGAGATGTTCTGTAGGCAGGAGTAAACATCGTCGCGGCGTCGAAAGAATTGCTCGGAAGGAACTAGGGTATGAGCACTGTTCGCCTTGATCGGCCCCTTGTCGTTAGAGAGAGGCCCTCCGATACCGACGGTGATGTGCTTTGCGGGCGAAGCGCCCCTCTCGGCGCCACGATTGTTCCTGGGGGCGCCAATTTCAGCATCTTTTCGCGAAGCGCTTCGGGCGTCGAGTTGTTGTTCTTTGACCGGGAAGATGATCCGCATCCAGCACGCGTGATAACGATGGATGGGGCGACCAACCGCACCGACAGTTACTGGCACGTATTTGTCCGGGATGTAAAGGCAGGTCAGCTTTACGGGTATCGGGTCCAGGGGCGGTTCGATCCCTCGAGTGGAATGCGCTTTGATTCCACCAAGGTCCTGCTGGACCCGTACGGTCGCAGCGTCCTTGTTCCCAAGAGCTACAGCCGTGAGGCGGTGCACGTCGCCGGCGACAATGCTGCCACGGCGATGAAAAGTGTTGTGGTGGACCCCACGGCATACGATTGGGAGGGCGACGCCCCGCTCCAGCGGCCCGCCTCTCGAACCATCATTTACGAGATGCACGTCCGAGGCTTCACGCAGCATCCGAGCTCCGGAGTTTCGGAAGCAAAGCGCGGCACTTATGCCGGTTTGGTGGAGAAGATTCCTTATCTTCAGCAACTCGGCATCACGGCCGTCGAACTCCTGCCAGTGTTCCAGTTCGACCCGCAGGATGCCCCACGCGGGCTCGTTAACTATTGGGGGTACTCACCGATCTCATTTTTCTCGCCGCACCAGGGCTACAGTTCACGTCAGGATCGGCTCGGCCCACTGGATGAATTTCGCGACATGGTGAAGGCACTGCACCATGCGGGAATCGAAGTCATTCTCGACGTTGTTTTCAACCACACTGCCGAAGGCGGTCAAGACGGGCCAACACTGAGCTTTCGCGGGCTGGAGAACAGCGCCTACTACATTCTTGGACAGGACCGTTCGCGTTATGCGAATTACAGCGGCACGGGCAATACCCTTAGCGCGAATCATCCCATAGTCCGCCGGATGATCGTCGATAGCCTCCACTATTGGGTGGAGCAAATGCACGTCGATGGTTTTCGCTTCGACCTCGCATCGATCCTCGAGCGAGACGAGTCGGGCAATTTGCTCCCGAATCCACCGGTGCTTTGGGATATCGATTTGGATCCGGCGCTTGCCGGTACAAAGCTAATCGCCGAAGCTTGGGATGCAGCCGGCCTGTATCAAGTGGGCAGCTTCCTTGGCGACAGTTGGAGAGAGTGGAACGCGCGATTTCGCGATGATGTGCGCAGTTTTTTCCGTGGCGACGAGGGGTTGGTGGCTCCCCTTGCCGACCGACTGCTCGGCAGCCCTCAGATTTACGGTCATAAGGAACGGGAAGCTGAGGCGAGTGTGAATTTTGTGACGTGCCATGACGGCTTCACGCTCAACGACCTCGTCTCCTATAACCAGAAGCATAACGAGGCGAACGCTGAAGGTAATCGCGATGGTGTTGAGGACAACAAGAGCTATAACTGGGGCATTGAGGGTCCCACCGATGATCCTGCCGTGGAGAAGCTGCGAAATCGCCAAGTGAAGAACCTTTTGACAGTGACGATGGTTGCGTTGGGGCTGCCCATGATTCTTATGGGTGATGAAGTGCGGCGCACTCAGCACGGCAACAACAATCCCTGGTGTCAGGACAACGAAATCAGTTGGTTTGATTGGACGCTCGTCCCAAGGCACTCCGACCTATTTCGATTCGTAAAATTGCTCAACGCACACCGCCTGATGTCAGACCTCCAGCCGGAGCTTCAGCGCCAAACTCTGAATCAGCTGTTACGCGAGGCAAGTAGAACCTGGCATGGAGTGAAACTTAGTGAACCCGATTGGAGCATCCATTCGCACAGCCTGGCGGCCAGCGTTGCGTGTCAAAACGAGAATCTACGCCTCTACCTGATTCTGAATGCCTACTGGGAGTCCCTAGCATTCGAGCTGCCATCGATGGGCGACCATGATTCCTGGCATCGATGGATCGATACTAGCCTGGTCTCACCTGACGATATTGTCGAATGGCGGATTGCGCCAGCCGTCATAGGTCGCGTCTACTTGGCTGGGCCACGTTCTGTGGTAGCTCTCTTTTCTGGGTCAGCGACCACATAAATCGAGCGGCGCGAGAAAATGGCCCGCTCCTGGCGCAGCTCCTGCTGCTCTGCGGCGGAGAATTCGTAACCAAGAAGTGCGAAGAACATCAACCACCAACCCGGAGCAACAAAGGTGGCAAACGACGCTGAAGGTCTTTCGAGTTCGCGACCGGACGATTCCGGTGCGAGTGACGCGGCACTCTCCCTGCCGGCCGAACCCTGGCGGCCGAAATTCAACCCATGGCTGATCGCGGTGGTAGTCGCCATGGCGGCCTTCATGGAGGTGCTCGACACCAGCATCGCCAACGTCGCGTTGCCCTATATGGTGGTGGATGACAATTCGCAGCAGTCCTGGCGTAAGCGGCTCGTCGATAGACATCTGAATGTCACTCCGGTGATTGATCGCTGCTACTTCCATTCCATCTATTTTCGCGAGCCGGGTGGCGTGTTATTTGAATTGGCTACCGATCCGCCGGGTTTCGCCATCGACGAGCCGATGGAAAAACTTGGTGAAGCGCTCAAGCTTCCGTCATGGCTCGAACCAAGCAGAAAGAGAATCGAGCAGGTTCTTCCGCCGATTCAACTCCACAAACCCATAAAGGAAGCGTGATGAAAATCCAATGCGGATGATCCGCACGGCAATCAGTCCGTTCTGCAGCGCGGACGAGCGCTTGATTCCGCCAAAGGTGCCGGTCTGCCGCACACGATCAATCAGGACGAAATCGAACATGCCAAGACCATTCTGCGGCGGCTTGTCACCAGAGAGAGAGCATTATAGGGCGCGTTTCTTTCGGACTGAGCAGCGACAATGGTCATGGCACGTCGACCGGTTTCAATACCCGGAGCCGGGAGCGATGGGGGG
>QHYQ01000045.1 GCA_003224175.1 Acidobacteriota bacterium | reverse complement strand
CTTTCTTCCATAGTGGAACGTGCTCGGAGCGGCCCGCAGCAGTCAAGTGCGCGCCGCTTTGCGGGCGCGGCGCAGCGTACACTTGACGGCGAGGACCGCTCAGAGACAATCACGACAGGAAGGAAAGGCGGTTCATTCCAGTTCTTTCGCCCACTATAAAGTCCGAATTCCCGAAAGATAATTCTCAGGCGCCACCTGCAGCTGCGCTGGCTGCTTGGCTGGCCATTTGCTCCTTCATGCGCTTTCTCATCTCCGCAGGGGTGGGTTCTGCGATGTGCGTGGCAACCATCCAACTGTAGCCCTCGGGATCCACAACCGTCCCACAGCGGTCGCCCCAAAACATATCCATCACCGGTCCCTTGGCCGTGGCTCCGAGCTTTACGGCTTTTGCCACCGCCTTATCTGCGTTCTCCGTCAGCAGATACAAACTCGCCGGCGAGGCGCCGATTGTCTTTGCACTGCGGGAACCCATCTGTGAAATTTCCGGCCCCAACATCAATGTCGTACCCCGGAGGGTCAGCTCGGCATGTATCGCTTTGCCGTCTGGTCCATCCATGATTGCCCTTTTAGCAAAACCGAATGCCTTTTGATAAAAAGCCGCTGCCGCCTTAACGTCGCTTACGGTCAGCATTGCCGTCACCGCACCGTACACCTTCTTATTGAGTGGATCGATCTTTTTTGGCATAACGCTCCTTTGATGAGATGAGAAATCGAGCTGAATTTCCGTGGAAGTTGTTCCTGGCCCCTGGCTCGAAAAAACTGCCGGGCCGAGGTGATCAACAATACTTGAACGAGAGACGCTAGGTCAAACCGGCGAGTCTAACGCACGGCACACACGCGCCATTCATCGGCCTGGCCCCTGCCGGACGTCAAGCCGGCAAATAACGCCATCGCGGTGCCAAACGAGCGTCTGCCCTCTAAGCAGAGGGTCGGGTTCGAATCCCTCCGGGCGCGCCAGTTTCTTTCATCTTTACATTCAGGGAATTGCAGCGATAGCCTCTCGTTGGTTTAGAACTGTTCATCACCCGGCCCGATAGCTGATTGGACTTAAAAAATGAGCACCCGAGGACAACTGTTACGGGGAAGCGCGGCTCGGATCGTGCCCTGAAGATCAAAAAGGGTGAAAGGGATAAATACTTGTTGCATCTATCGAGCAGTTCCAAAGCACCATTTTGAGGAGTTGGGCTTTTTCTGCAGGCGTTTGCTTATCCGGCGCGTGGGTGGTTTAGATTTTTTGCACCGGGAGTCGTGCTTCGATGAAAATGTCTCGAGCAAACTAGCAGGGCATCAGTACGCTGGAGGGACCGAAAATGCGAAATCGCTTTTGGGTTTCAATGGTTGTTCTGTCGGCTGCCGCGCTAACAATTTCCATTGACACATCCGCTCAGAACAACTCTAAGCCGACTTGGCCTGAGGTGGATTGGCATAAACCGCGGATAACAGCACAAAATCGGAAACCAGCTCCACGGCGCAACATCTCCGGGTCGTGGAGTACGGCCGGGGGGCCGGACGCAGGAACTCAGGCAGGCGGCGTGCAGTTAAAGCCAAACAATGGGAAACCGGAGAATGCGCTACTATACACGCCCCATGCAATGGAGGTGTACAAGACTCATAAGCCAACCGAGGGGATCGACGCGGTCCCGCCGAACGAACACAATGATCCCAGGAATTTCTGCGAACCCCTAGGATTTCCGCGCTGGAATCATTACAGCCTCAGATTTACCCAAATCTTTCAGGACGAGGCGAAGATAGCGATTTTGTATCACTACGACGACCGATGGCGCATCATTTGGATCGACGGTCGTCCCCTTCCCAAATTGCTGGACGGCGGCGTGGAAATAGACGGCCAGTTCAGGGAACAGCGGTGGATGGGCTACTCCGTCGGCAAGTGGCTGGACGATTACACCCTCGATGTCCAAACGGTCGGAACCATGCCTGAAGACCGGGTTTGGCTCGATAATACTGGCAGGCCCATCAGTGATCAGGCTCGCATAACGGAGACATTCCGGCGCTTGGACTATGACACTCTGGAATGGTCAGAGACGATCAATGATCCGATAATGTATAGTAAACCCTTTGACGCCTTGAAGATGGCGTTTAGGCTGCAAGATCCCCATACGGAGGAAAACGAAAACATATGCTCGCCAAAAAACTACCAGCTCTATCTCGACGTTTTTGGCGATGACGCCAGCAAAAAGTGACAGGCGAGGGAGAGGGAACTTGTCTTTCACATTGTTACAGCTGCCCATAAAGGAGAAGATGGGCTCGTAAAAACGGAGGATGCTCTATGAGCAAGAGGCTTCTCACCGCGTTGACTTTGACCCTGGGGCTTTTGATTTCGATTCCTCTGTTCGCACATCACGGCAGCGCTTCGTACGCAACCGATAAGCAAGTTGTCTTAAAGGGGACCGTCACGAGATGGCTTTACGCCAGCCCCCATCTTTTGCTGATGCTTGACGTGAAGGGTGAGAACGGCGAAGTAACGCACTGGGTCCTGGAGTCGCAGTCTCCGACGGTCATGTACCCTACTGGCTATCGTAAGGACTCTTTCAAACCCGGGGAAGAAGTTACGGTCACTGCGAGCCAAGCCAGGAATGGCAAGCCAATCGGGCGCATCATCGAGGCCATAACTGCTGACGGCACGAAGCTGGGACGTCTACCTGCCGCTGCCTCGCAAGATCAACCAGAAGTTTCTGTACCCGCGCACCAATAAGCAGGCCGGCGAGATCACGAGCCTCTGAACTAAGGAAGGCCTCTGCATCCCGACAATGACACGATGCCTCATACTCTCAGGCAGCGCCTCTTTGCTTGCGGTTCAACCAGCCGATAGCTAAAAATTGGGAATGTCTACCGGGGTCTGACTGACCCCAAAAGTTCTAAAATCGTCCCCTAGGGCGCGCCATGGACTTTTCCAGTTATCTTCTCCGGCTGCCCTGAAACTCGTTCCAGAGGTACAGAGCACACGCGGGGTGGCGCTACGGGTTGGGCCATTCTAATGGGAAAAGCTTCCCGGCTTTCTCCGGGCCGGGCCGAGCCGTGCGCCTGGCAATTCGGCGGCGCGGCTCATCACGGGGTCGCGGTCGTTAGCCAAGCCGGCCGGGGTGGGGAGGGTCCCAGTTTGTCTCGGCGTCCCAAGAAACGCGAAGAACACGCAACGGCGCATGAACAGCCGAGGGATAATCCTGCTTCTGATCGGGGCTCATGGCCCTTTGGAGGTGCAATGTTCTGGCGCTGGTCCAGTCCGCAAGTCCTTTGGAATGCGCAGATATGAAAAGTTCGTCTGTAAGTCCCGTGGAATGCGCACTTGCAAAATCATTGGACTTAAAAGCTCCTGGAATCAACACTTACAAAAAAGGTAGGGGGATACCCCCGGCTTCGACCAGCCCGCTCGCCGCGATTGGAAACGGCGCCAGGATGTCTCCCGCGCCGCGGGGTCAGCGCAGACCGGCGTCGAGCGCGTCGAAAAACGCGTGGAGTTCGGTGGGCTGCGTGAAGATGTGGGTGGCGATGCGGATGCGTTCGGCGCCGCCGGCGATGCGAATGTTGCGCGCGGCGCATTCCTCGGCCACACGCTGCAGGCCGCCGGTTGTCGAGCCCGGCGGTATCGGGGTAGCGGGCTCGAAGCTCACCAGGCCGCCGAAGAATTCGTCCTTGCTGGCGTTGACGACGCGAAGCTGCGGG
>QHYQ01000044.1 GCA_003224175.1 Acidobacteriota bacterium | reverse complement strand
GCGGTGGGCTAGTTCGGTGTTACGGGAAGTCCCGAAGGGACGCGACAGCTTAGCCCAGCGCGGAAGCGCTGGGAAAAATGAGTTCAAGTGGAGCAGAAAACCCCGGCAGGGGTGACACATCGAGCCACACAACATTAGCCCACTACGGAGCTCTATTATTTAGAGATAAGTACGTTCGTTAAACTGTAGGTGCTCGAGCCAGGCCCGTTCTGTAAGCACGCTTCGAAAGGGCTACTGAGCCTCCGCGTAGACCAGATTCACGTCGGCCGCAATCCGCTCCACGTTCGCAAAATCCGGATGCTTCGCATGAAGCTCCGCCGTCAGCAGCTTCCCGGCTTCTTCCGCGGACTTGCCCTCCCCCTTGAGTTGGAGGGCTCGCCCCTGAAGCTCTTGCAGCATCGCACGTTGCTTCCCGATCAGCGAGCCGTCTCCCAGTTCCCCATGATCCGGCACGATAAGGCGCGGCTTCAGGGGCTCGAGCTTATCCAGGACGGCAAGCCATCCTTTCATCGTCGCCTCGCCATCAGGCATGATCGGAAAAAGCTTGCTCTGCACGATATCTCCGGGAATCAGCACGCTATCCTCTTCGACAAAGATCAGCATGTCTCCCTTGGTGTGTGCCGCTCCCAGGCAGAAGAGCCGCGCGCTCACGCCGCCGAGATCGAGTTTCATCTCGCCGTCAAGCAGAATGTCCGGCGTGCGCAGCTTCACATCCTGCAGCAGTTCTTTGTTTTGCTGCGACATGTCGCGGAAGCGCGCCATGTGTTGCGGGAGGCGCTGAATCAGCTCCTCCTGCTGGACCACGGGCCGAATCAGCACGGTATGCGGCGGGAATGCCTGCTCCCCGGTGGTGTGCTCGGAATGATAGTGCGTGGTCGTCAGGTAGAGATTCTGGCCCTTGGCCACCTTTTCCACCGCCCGCATCACCGTTGCCCCGTTGCGCACGCCGAGCCCCGTATCGATCACCAGCGTCCCGCGGTTTCCCACCACAATCGCGATGTTGGGAAATCCCACCAGCGCGTAGACGTGGTCGGAAACTTGCTTCAGCGTTTGCTCCGAAACGAGCGGCTGCGCCGTCTGCGCCCTGCCCGCGGCCCCAGCCCCCGTCGTCTGCGCCATGGCCGAGCCGCCAAGAAACAAGCACACCGCCGCCGCCAAACCCACGTATTTGCCGTATCTAAGGGCCAACGTCACACACTTGTCGTATCGAAGCACGCAGTTGCCATATCGAAGATAAATAATCTTTGCATTTCGAAAATAGCTCATGATTCCTCAACCTCGCTCTCGCACCTTATACACCCGCCTCCCCGCCGTGTGAACTAACTTTGTCTCCGACGCTTTAACGAGTGGCTGGTCCCATAAATTTTCCCGAACACCCTTTCCTGGACGCGACGCCACTTTCTAAGGTTTTCCCGACACGATCATCCCTTGACAAGCCCAGCAAACGAGCGTAGAAATCCGATCAAATAGTCGGAGACGAACGCACTGGCAACACAGGGCCAGGCTCTCTTCGAATTTTCCAATGGCATCACCGAGCGGGGTGCGCGATGAGGATTACTCCCGGCCGGCCGATTTCTGAGAGACCTTGGGAGTTCGTACATCCCTCCTTTTGCAAACTCCATTACGGGCGCGGTTAAGGACACTTCAGGAGCCGCAGTGCCGGGAGCCATGGTTACCGTCAAACACCTGGAGACCGGCCTGACGCGCGCGGTGGAGGCGGACGCCACTGGTAATTACGCTATTCCGTCGCTGCCGGTCGGCGAGTACGAGCTCACTGCCGAAAAGATGGGCTTCCAGCGCGAAGTGCGGCGCGGAATTAATCTGCTGGTGGCTCAGGAAGCCGTCGTGAATTTGACCCTACAAGTGGGCAGCATCGTGCAGCAGGTCACGGTCACCGAGGCCGCTCCCCTGGTGAACACCACCACCACCTCCACCTCCGGAGTCATCAGCGAGCAACAGATCAAGGAGTTGCCGTTGAACGGGCGCAGCTTTGACCAGCTCTTGACGCTGAACGTCGGCACGGTCGATAACCGTTCCAATATCAACAACGGCGCCTGGACCTCGTTTTCCGTGGCGGGCAAGCGGCCGGAAACCAACCGATTTTTAATGAACGGAGTCGACTACATCGGCGCTAACTCCACCGGCCAGTTCATCACACCGTCAGGGTCCAGCGGGCAGTTACTCGGGGTGGACGCTGTCCGGGAATACAACGTGATCCAGCACACGTATGGCGCGGAGTACGGAAAACGCGCCGGTGCGCAGGTCGTGGTTGTCTCCTCGTCGGGGACGAACCAGCTGCATGGAGCTGTGTTCGAATATCTGCGCAACGGCGCCTTGGACGCACGGAACTACTTTGAAAACGCCAAGGGTCCGTTCAAGAGGAATCAATTCGGAGGAGAAGTGGGAGGTCCGCTGAAGAAGGACAAGGCGTTCCTCTTCGTAAACTATGAGGGATTTCGGGAGCGCTGGAACGTGCCCAACGTGGCGAACGTGCCGGACGCGCAGGCTCGCCTGGGCAATCTGCCTTGCTACATCGTCAATACCAAGGCCGGTGCCTGCCCAAATCCTGGTGCTTACGTCTCCGCCAAGGCGGCGCCCGGGATGCTGCCTTACGCCAACTACTTCTGGCCCGCCGCCAATGGGCCGGAATTGCTCGATCCCTCGACCAACCTGCCCACCGGAACCGCCCAGTCGCTCGGCAATCCCCTGCGGAGCGTCCGGGAAGATTTTGGGCTGGTGCGCTTTGACAGCACGATTTCCAGCAAGGATTCCTTCTCGGCCAATTTCAACGGGGACGATGGGCGCAGAGGCGCGCCCCCTGCCGACCCGGTTTTCGCCACCCTCACCACACAACGCGCTTATTTGGCGAGCTTGCAAGAAACGCATATTTTCTCCTCTACGGTCGTAAATGTCGCGACGTTAGGGTTTTCGCGCGCCTGGGGAACTCAAGTAAACGTTCCTGCTCCCGGCTACACCATCCCGGCGAACTTGATATTTCTGCCGGGGACCAATCCCGGTTCGATCACCATTGGAGGCGGGACGGCCACCGTCGTCGCGGCAGCCTTGGCACAGCCGACGGGCAACTCCCCCGGTCGCGATACGAGAAATCACACCACCTGGGCCGATGACCTGCACTTCACCAAAGGCAACCACTCTTGGAGCACGGGTGCGTGGATTCAGCGAATCCAGCAAAACCAGCTCGGGAACGCTCAGTTTACGGCAGGAACTGCCAATTACAGTACGTTGCTGAAGTTTCTCCAGGATTCCCCAACCCAGTTTCTTGCCGCCTCGAACCCGCAGCCCCTCTACTTCCGCTCCACCGAAGTAGCCTGGTATGTTCAGGACGAAATCAAGCTCAAACGGAACCTTACCCTACGCTTGGGATTGAGGGACGAGATAACGAGCGGCTGGAACGAGGCGCACGGACACGCTGCCAATTACGTATACGATGCGAACGGGATCGTCCAAACGGACCCGCAAATCGGTCCTTCGGCGTTCCTTCAAAATAACGCGAAATCGCTCTGGCAGCCGCGCATTGGTTTGGCCTGGGACCCCAGCGGCGCAGGGAAATGGTCGGTGCGGGCTGGCTTTGGGATTTACAATGACCTCCAGGATAATCTCGCTCACCGGCTCAACGCCGATCCGCCTTTCAACTCGCGGCTAACGATAACGGGCGTACCACTGCTCTCTATTGTTGGTACCATCCCCTATGGAACGCAGCCTCCGCCCAGTTGCCATACGTTCGCCGATGCCGGTACGAACTGCTCGATCTTTTCTCCCGGAGGTCTCGATCCGATCATGCACACGCCCACCCTCGAGCAATGGTCGCTTACGGTACAACGGGAAATCACGCAAAACCTCATGGTGGAACTGAGCTATGTGGGCAGCCAGGCCTACCACGTCGTGGCCGCAGAGGACCTGAATATGCCGCACCCTCAGGTCTGTTCCAACCCGGCCGGCTGCCTCAGCGGGGGAGTTGGCACGGCAACCGCTACTGTCCCGCAGGGCACGAAGTACCTCCCTTCCACCCCCCCGATTAACTTCCTCACGACGGGCACTAAAACGCTCACAATGCGTCCGAATCCCTTTGTAGGCCCCATGCAGAGCTGGTTCTATAACACCAACAGCAGTTACCATTCGGGGTCTGTCTCGCTGACCAAACGCGCCACCCGCGGACTCGCTTTCAAGGCCAATTACACCTTTTCGAAACTTCTGGATATCGAGTCCGCTTTCCTGGCTACCTCCGGCGCGAATGAGCCTCCGACCGTCTTGGATCCTTTTGACATGAGTTTCAATAGGGGACTGGCGGCTTACAACCTCAAGCACCAGTTCAACGCCAACTTTACGTATCAACTGCCGTTCGGGCGCGGCCAGCACTTCGGAGCAGGAGCCAACGGGGTGGCGGACAAGCTGATCGGCGGCTGGCAATGGAATGGCAGCATCACCGCTCAAAGCGGATTTCCCTTCACGCCCACGGTTGGCTCCAATATGTCTGGAACCGGGGACACCCAAAATCCCGATGTGCCCAACCGGAATCCAGCCTTTAGCGGACCGGTGGTTTTGGGTACCGACGGCTTCCGGACGACCGGCCGCTATTTCGAGCCCAGCGCTTTCTCGCTGCCGCTTGCAGGGACCTTTGGAAACGTGGCCCGCGGATCGTTCATCGGACCGAGGTTCGCCGATTTTGACACATCACTGTTCAAGAACTTCGCCTTCAATGAGCAGTACAGGTTGCAGTTCCGGGTGGAGGCCTTCAACGTGTTCAATCGCACCAACTTTGCGGAGCCCAACCCGGTGACTTTCTCGGGCAGCAATTACAGCTCCTCGGCGGGGGTCATCACGCAAACGGCCAACCCGTCGCGGCAAATCCAGTTTGCGCTGAAGCTCCTGTTCTGATTCAGCCCGCGCCGCGCCCAAAGCCGCGGCCTATGGTCTTGTTAGCTCAGGTCGTCCCGCCGAACATCGCTGGGACGAGCTGAGGATTTTTCTCTTCCTCATTCTGAGCGGAGTGTCCGACGCCTATTCTTCGGGAATCTCACTCTTGCGATTTTCCGGTTGCACGCCCAGTCGAAGAATCCCTCCGCGCTCTGCTTTCTGCTTGGTTCTCAGGCTGCTCGCCCCGACGTTCCCGGTGGTGGCGCAGCATAACGCCCGTCCTCGGGCCGACAATTCGGCGCCTACGTGGTTCCCGCCGAATCGCTCCTAGTTCTGTCTCCGCCTGTGTGCCTCTGTGTTGTTGAAGCCTTAGCTTTCCCCTTCATTCGAACGATCCCCAAACGCCAGCGATAGAATTCATTCGAATGAATTCCTCAGTAAATAGGTCTTGACTATTATTCACTAATCAGATAACATGACGTATGTTCGTGCTGAAACCTGCCCGGAACGTCC
>QHYQ01000142.1 GCA_003224175.1 Acidobacteriota bacterium | reverse complement strand
TGCTGCCTCCCGTAGGAGTCTGGACCGTGTCTCAGTTCCAGTGTGGCCGGCCATCCTCTCAGACCGGCTACCGATCAAAGCCTTGGTGAGCCGTTACCTCGCCAACAAGCTAATCGGCCGCGGGCCCCTCCTCCAACGCCCTTACGAGCTTTGATTCCGGCGGCCGAGGCCACCGGAATGTCATGCGGTATTAGCCCGCCTTTCGACGGGTTATCCCCCTTTGGAGGGCAGGTTGCCCACGTGTTACGCACCCGTGCGCCGTGCGCCGGCCTGCTGTATTGCTACAGCAAACTGCGCACTCGACTTGCATGTGTTAAGCACGCCGCCAGCGTTCGCTCTGAGCCAGGATCAAACTCTCATTTGAAACTGGTTGTTCTGCAATCGAGATCCGGCCTGGAAGGCCGGGAAGTGATTTCAGAACGAACTTTTGAAAATGTCGCTCGGTTCACTCATAAACCGAACGGGTTCTGGCATGTCTCATTCAGTTATCAAAGAACAAGCTTCCTGTCAGGCAGGAAAGCGACTGCGGATTCAAACATTGTAACACCGGAAGCGAGGATGTCAAGGCGAAGAAAGTGCTTTCCACAGTGGGTAATTGCGGCGAACACGTTGATGCAGCCGAACTCTGCCGCCTGCTCTCTCCCGCGGGAAGAGGCGCCCATTGCGCGTGAGCGATATAATTAGAGGCGACATTGGGACAGGTGTACGGCCAAGGCAACCTCGCCTCGCAGCGTGGATTCTACTAAAGAGAAATACCGGAAGGAACGGCGATGAGGATTGATAGAAATCGAAGCAATGTGGGCCGGCTCGCGGCCGCGGGACTACTCGTAGCGGGATTTTTGCTGGCGATTCAGACGGGGTTTGCGGCGCAGCGGTCACAGAAGAACAAAGATAAAGATAAGGACAAAGATCAGGAGATCTCGCAGACGGGCGCACAGTGCGCACCCGGAACAGGCGAGGCCGCCGGAGCGGTCGCGAAACCCACGTCGGTTTCCACCGATGATGTCATCCGGCAATTCGCGCAGCACGAATCCGACTTCAAACTGGCCCGCGACAACTATACCTACTCGCAAGAGGTGCTAGTGGAAGACATGGCGCCAAATCCGGGCGAGTACCGTTTGCAGAGCGAGGTTGTTTTCACACCGCAGGGCCGGCGCTACGAACAGATTACCTTTGCTCCTCAACCGAGCCTGCACGACTTCACGCTGTCGCCCGAAGATATGAAGGATCTCGAAAACATCCAGCCGTTTGTCCTCACGGCAGAAGATCTGCCGAAGTATGACATTCAGTTCGCGGGTAGCGAGAAACTCGATGAGCTAAATACGTATAAGTTTTGCGTTGGTCCGAAGCGCATCGAAAAGAACCAGCGCTATTTCCAGGGCACCATATGGGTAGACGGTCACGATCTAGCTGTGGTGAAGACGGATGGCAAGGCCGTGCCGGATGTTCTTAAGGGCGATAACCAGAACCTTTTTCCGCGATTCGTGACTTACCGCGAAAATATCGAAGGCGCTTTTTGGTTTCCGACCTATACGCACGCCGACGATACGCTGCACTTCCGGCAGGGCGACGTGCGCATGCGCATGACGGTGCGCTACAAGAACTACAAACGCTTCGGGTCCACCATCCAGTTGGGGAAGTCGACGGAAGTTCCGGGAGCGCCGTCGAACGCGCCGCAGACCCAGCCGGCTCCGAACAAGTGACGTAAGCGGGAGGCGCTTGCTAGCGCGCGGGCGCGGGGCGCTCGCGCGCTACGGCCAAGCCCTTCTCCTGTTGCAAAGCGGATTCCGAAAAAAGACGGGCGAGCGAATCGCGGTAGGGAGGCGAAGCCACGCCGCGTTCGGTGATAATCGCGGTGATCAGGCGCGCGGGCGTGACGTCGAAGGCGGGATTGGCCGCCTCGACGTCGGGCGCGATCTGGATACCTCGGATGTGGGTGACTTCCTCTGCGGGTCGCTCTTCGATGGGTATGCTCTCGCCCGTGGAAATGGAAAGATCCAAAGTGGAGATGGGCGCGGCCACGTAGAAAGGTACGCCATTTTCGTGCGCCAACACGGCAATCTGATACGTGCCGATCTTGTTCGCCGTATCGCCATTGGCGGCAATGCGGTCCGCACCGACGACGACAGCGCCGATTTTTCCCGTCTTGAGGAAGTGCCCCACCATATTATCGGTAATGAGCGTGAGCGGAATGCCGCCTTCGGCAAGCTCCCAGGCGGTGAGACGCGCGCCCTGAAGATAGGGACGCGTCTCCGGAACGAATACGCGCAGCTTTCGTCCCTGTTCTACGGCGATGCGGATTACTCCCAGCGCCGTACCGATGCCGGCGGTGGCCAACGCGCCAGCATTGCATTGTGTCATGACCTGGCCGCTTTCGGGCATCAGGGCAGCGCCGAATCGGCCGATGGCTTCGTCAATGGCGTGCTTCTCTTCATGAATGCGGAGGGCCTCGGAGACGAGGGCGTCGCGGATGGCATGCAGATTTGGAGCCGCGGCGAGTTCCTCGAAGCGGCGCTTCATGCGATCGATGGCCCAAAAAAGGTCGACGGCGGTGGGGCGGGTGCAGGCCATGGCTTCGCAGATCAACGGAAATTCGTTACGCAACTCGGCGATAGACCGCGCTTCCGAATGCAAAACGCCGAGGGCGATGCCCATTGCGGCGGCGACGCCAATGGCCGGGGCGCCGCGAATGACCATGTCGCGGATGGCGGCGGCGACGTCGCGGTAGTCGGTATAAGTATGACGCACGAGTTCGGCGGGCAGGCGGCGCTGGTCAATCATGACCACGCCGGCCGGGGTCCACTCGATGGGCTGCACTACGCGCATGGAGGGAAGGCTCCGGTCATTGGCGAACCAAAGCTGCGAGGGAAGCCAGCACGTTCAGGCGCCGGGCAGTTGGCGAAGGCCACCCGTGGCGATGTAAAAGCCAGCGAAGAGAATGGTGTTATAGCCAAGGTGCACGAAGTAGCTCGCGGCGACGGTCCCGGCGCGGGCGCGCACATAAGTGAGAACGATGCCGACGCAGACGAGCAGGCCGATTTGTCCCCAGGCACCCCCGAGCTGCTGTGCATGGGCGAGCCCAAAAAGCGCGCCAGTGGCCAAAATGCCTGTAGTGATGCCAAATTTGCGGGCGATCACGGGATAGATGCAGCCGCGAAAAATGGTTTCTTCGACGACAGGAGCCACCAGAATCCCCAGGGCCATCAGCATCAAGACGCTTTGCCGGCTGCGGAAGAGCTCCTCCATGGGGATGCCGGATTCGCGGCCGACAAAATTTCCCAACCAACCCACCACAACGGCCAAAGCAAAGCCGCCAAAAACATAACGCAGCATGACCGAGCCACTCGAAGCCATGTTGCGGAAACCGCGCCAGCCCATCGTTTGCCAGAACGGCGCGGCGCTGCGGCCGCGAACCACTGTGTAAAGAAATATCAGTGTGGCGCCAGAGAGCAAGGCCTGGCTAATGATCAGCACAGAAGCCCAGTCGGCGGTGGAGCTTCTCAATGCCGCAGGCGATATTCCAAAAAAGACGAAAGCGCCCGCAGCGACAATCACCGTGAGGACGCCGCCCGCGATGAAATAGAAAAGCACCAGATAAACCAAATCGATCCCCCGGAAAGGCGTGCGCGAGTTGGCCCGCAGGGGGCGGCCGGTCAGTTGCTGGGTCTCAAATTCCGGCCGACTGCTGAATTCGGGCAGAGGCTCCGCGGGCCCCGCTCCGGGCAGCGGAGTTGCGGCGAATCGGTCGGGTTGCCCTTCGTGAGGCGCCGGTATGTTATCAGGAGGGAAGGAATTCATGTGACCTTACAATTCGTTCGATGATGGTGGTTGGATGATCGGCCTGGTGCCACGGGTGCATCCCGTCTCTATTAGCACTGTAAATGGAGTCGAGGTTCCCGCGCAAGCTTTTCACGGCTGGATTGGTCTCGGGCGGGCTACGTGGCGGCGGAATCGAGGCCGTTTGCGGGAGACGATTCGCCAGCCGAATCGCCGGCCACGTCCGGGCGGGTCAACTGCCTTGTCGAACCATTCAGATCGAGAACGCGGGCGAGAGCCTGTCCGGTATAGGATTTCTTGTTGCGGGCCACCTGTTCCGGCGTGCCCTGAGCCACGATGCGGCCTCCGGCTTCGCCACCTTCGGGGCCGAGATCGATAATCCAATCCGCCTGCTTAATCACGTCCAGGTGGTGCTCAATGATGAGCACAGTATTACCAAGGTCCACGAGGCGATTCAGGACGTTCAGAAGTTTCTTAACGTCGTCAAAGTGCAGGCCGGTGGTGGGCTCGTCCAGGATGTAGAGTGTGCGGCCGGTTTGACGGCGCGATAACTCTCGGGCCAGCTTGATTCTCTGCGCCTCACCGCCGGAAAGGGTGGTTGAGGACTGGCCGAGTTCGACGTAACCGAGTCCCACGTCGACCAGGGTTTGCAGCTTCTGGCTGACGTGCGGGATATTTTCCAGCGCCTTGAGGGCTTCCTCGATGGGCATGTCCAGCAGGTCAGAGATGGAGTAGTTCTTGTAGCGCACAGCCAGTGTTTCGGAATTGTAGCGGCGGCCACGGCAAACATCACAGGTCACGTAAACGTCGGGGAGAAAATTCATTTCAATTCGCTTGAGGCCGTCTCCCTGGCAGGCTTCGCAACGGCCGCCTTTGACGTTGAAGCTGAAGCGACCGGGACGATAACCACGCTCACGCGACTCGGGCAACATAGCGAAGAGTTCACGAATGGGCGCAAAGACACCGGTATAGGTGGCCGGATTGGATCGCGGCGAGCGGCCGATGGGGGCCTGATCGATTTCGACGACCTTGTCGATGTGTACGGCTCCGCGGATTTCGCGGAATTCCCCGGGGCGCTCCATGGCCCGATAGAGTTTCTGGGCCAAAGCGCGGTAAAGGATGTCATTGACCAGCGTGGATTTTCCCGAACCTGAAACGCCGGTAACAACGATCAGCAAGCCCAATGGGAAGTCGACATCGATGTTCTTCAGGTTGTTGGCCTGGCAGCCCACGAGCGAGAGCGTCTTTGCGCCGGGAGTGCGCCGGCGGTGCGGTACGGGAATCTGCAGTTTTCCGGAGAGATACTGACCGGTAAGAGAGTGTTCACTGGCGGCGATGGCTGCAGGCGTTCCCAGAGCCACCAAATGGCCGCCAGAATTACCGGCGCCGGGGCCGAGGTCAACGACGAAATCAGCGCGCCGGATGGTCTCCTCATCGTGTTCCACGATGAGCACGGTATTGCCAAGATTGCGAAGCTGCTCCAGGGAAAAGAGCAGCCGATGATTATCGCGGGCGTGCAGGCCGATGGAAGGCTCGTCGAGCACATAGAGCACACCGCGAAGCCGCGAGCCGATCTGAGTGGCCAGGCGAATGCGCTGCGCCTCGCCGCCGGAGAGCGTGGCGGCGGAACGGTCGAGGCTGAGATAGCCGAGGCCGACGGCGAGCAAGAAATCAAGCCGCTCGGCCACTTCAGCCAGGGGGCGGCCGGCGACTTTGCGTTGGCGCAAGGTGAGTCCGTTGCGAACGCGATCGACCGCGGGGCGCGCATCGCTCAAGGCCAGTGCCGTGAAATCGGAAATGGACAGATCGCCCACTTTGACCGCCAAACTTTCGGGGCGCAGGCGTCTTCCGCCGCAAACGCTACAGGGGACGGCAGACATGTATTGCGTCAACCACTCGCGATGTCCGTCGGAATTGGTTTCGGCAAGGTTTTCCTCGAGAAATCCGAAAACGCCCGGAAACCGCAATCCCCGGACGTTTTTTCGCTCGCGGCCTCGGGAGGCCTGAGCCGCTTCGTTTCCATTTTGGCCATTACCCGCGAAGCGACTGTGCATAGGTGGATTGCCGTAAAGGATCAGGTTCTGCTCGCGCCGGGACAATTTTTCAAAGGGCTGGGACAGATCAAAACCGTGAGCGACGGCGGCGATATCCAATGTGCGCTTTAGATAGACGGAGCCCGAACCTGGTCCCAATCCACCTTCGAAAAGCGGGCGGGACCAATCCACGATTACTTTGGCGGGATCAAAATCGTATTTTGAACCTAAGCCATTACACGCGGGGCAAGCGCCATATGGTGAATTGAAGCTGAAGGAACGGGGCTCGAGCAGCGGCACGGAAATACCGCATTCCGGGCAGGCCAACTTTTCCGAAAAAACTTGCTCGGCACCGTCGACTACCGAGACGGTTACCAGGCCCTGAGCTAGTTTGAGTGCGGTGTTTAGCGATTGCGTCAGGCGTTCGGCGATGCCGGGTTTGACCAGCAGGCGATCGACGACAATTTCGATATCGTGGTTCTTGCGCCGGTCGAGCCGGGGAGGTTCGTCGAGAGGATAGAGGACGCCGTCGATCCGTACACGTGTAAACCCGGCGTGCGCCATTTTGTCGAGCTCTTCCCGGTATTCGCCCTTACGGCCGCGAACGATGGGCGCGAGCACCATGATGCGATCGCCCTCGCGCGCCAGTTCGCCGCTGAGCACAGACTGAACGATCTGTTCGCTGGACTGCCGGGCAATGGCGCGACCGCAGTTTGGACAATGCGGTATGCCGATGGAGCTATAGACGACTCGGAGATAATCGTAAATTTCCGTGATCGTGCCCACCGTGGAACGCGGCGAACGCGTGGTCGTCTTCTGCTCGATGGCAATCGAGGGGGAAAGACCGTCTATGGAATCGACCTCGGGGCGCTCCATCTGGTCGAGAAACTGGCGGGCATAGGCGGAAAGGGATTCTACATAGCGGCGCTGCCCCTCGGCATAAATCGTGTCAAATGCCAGGGACGATTTTCCCGATCCGGATAATCCGGTGATGACCGAGAGCGAGTTACGAGGGATTTCCAGGCTGATGTTCTTGAGATTGTGCTGGCGGGCGCCGCGAACCGTGATGCTCTTCAGTGTCATATGGAAAACGGCCATGCCGGCCGCGCACACAGCGAATGTGGGCGGACGGTGGGCAGAATAGGGCCAGCGTAATACTGAACGTTAACAAGCTCTTCCACAGAGGTCAAGGCGAACGCGGGTACACCTGATTGCGTAATTTTCAATTTTAGTTCGAAATTGACTCGCGACGGCGGTTGATATCAGAGTCTTTAGTCCCTAGAACCGCGAATCGGAAGGCAGTAACTGCGTGCAAATACAGAGCCATCTCACGCGCGAATTTCGGGGCTGGTGGATGACCAGAATTTTTTCCCCGGACGTATTCCTTTTTACCAGGAGACGCTTCAGAAAGGCTTGCAATTTCAGGAGCTTAAGTTTGGCGCGCCGCGTGCCCTAATGATTACCCGAAGGGGGAAGACGAGCCGAGGATCCCTTTAGGGGATTGAGGGCTGGGCCGGCGCGATCTTCCCCCCGACTTTTTCTCTAAGCTGACCACTTCTCTAGGCTTACCAAGAGATACCCGTCACGATTGCACAAGGAAATCCCAGAAAAGAGCCGGCTTGGCAAGTCTCGGCAGGCTTTCCATGCCGCAGCCGCTAAGGTAGCATTGGGCGCTGCGCGTCAATTCAAGGGTCACGAGCCGGGTACGGCCGCCTAAGTATGCCCGAAGGCTCGCTTGTGAGGGATCGTGAGAAATCGAATGCCCTTGTTATGGCTTGGTCTGCTGGCGACCTTCGGCGCCCCCGGTGTGGCTGCTCAAGACCCCGTTGGCATCGTTCCTAAGGATTATCACCTCGAAATCGAGAATCGCTGGGTTCGTGTCCTGCGCCTGACGCTGGGCGCGCACGAAAGTTCGCCGCTGCACGAACAGCCTGAGTCGGTGGTGGTCTTTCTTACCGGCGCCCATGAGCGGCTCACCTCTCCCGGCAAGCCCGCGCAGGAGATTGCGCGAAGAGCAGGGGAGGTTACCCATTTCGATGGCCTCAGACATACGGAAGAAAATCTCGCCGATCGGCCGCTCGAAGCGGTCATCATCGAACTCAAGCCCGCTCCTCCCGGTTCGGATTCGGCGCCCTGGCCCCTCCCCTTGGATCCGATGAAACTGGATCGCCCCCACCACAGCGTTCTCTTTGAGAATGATCGCGTGAGGGTATTGCGCACCGTGCTCGAGCCGCACTTGAAGGGTCCCCTACACGAGCACCCGCACTACGTCGTTGTCTATCTGACCGACTTGCACACCACCATGACCATGGCCGATGGCAAGGCCGTCGATAATCCCAGGCGGCCCGGGGAAGTGGCCTGGCGCGATCCCCTGAAACACGTCACTGAGAACATCGGCGACCGCGAAGCCATCGAGATTCAGGTAGAATTAAAATGAGCTGCAGGGGCCCGTCTTAGTTCGGAGGCATGTTCGTATGGAAGTCTGGCCAGCATCTTCGACTTCCGGCGACAATCCTTTTGGGGTGGAAATTCATCATAGCAGTTAGAGATTTGAAGGCCGGCCGGAGCTGGAATTCGCCCGACTCATTGTAAGGACAGGGAACGCGCTTGCGCCGTCGGAGAAATTTCCCCTATAATCCCCTGATCTTGGACCTGGTCGGCAGTTCGTGATAGTCGGCAAGTTACAAGTGGACGCTCAGCAGTAGAAATTTGCCGAGGAGGCAGGTTGATGAAACCAGCGTGCAAATGGGTCTCCGTGGCGATTATCGCAGCGGCGTGGGTGATAAGCGCCGCAGCCGTGACCTGGGCGGCTCCTCAAGAGCAACAGCAGAAGCCGAATTATACCTTGGCCGAGTACAACGCCTACCAGGATGCACACGGTGAGAAAGATCCGCAGGCAAAACTCAAAAAGCTTGACGATTTTGCCATGAAGTTTCCGGGTTCCGCCTTGATGATGTACATCTATGGGGACTACGACGCCACCTATTTCAGCCTCAAGAATTATCCGAAGACAATCGAGTACGTGGACAAGCTATTGGCACTGCCCGATATCTCGAAGCCGGAACAAATCGGGACACGGCTGCAGACCTTCGGATATCGTGCCCAAGCGTCGCTCTACGGTTCCGGCGAGAAAGAGTTGCAGACTCCCGAAGCTTATACGAAGGCCAGGGATGCCGCTACGCAGGGGGTGCAGACATTAAATCAATGGCAGAAGCCGCAGAATATGAGCGATGACCAGTTTGCAAACAACAAGAAAGCACTGGGGGTCCTCTTCAATTCCGTGGCGGGTATCGCCGAGTCTGGGTTGAAGGACTACAAGTCCGCCGCCGATTCCTATAAGGCTGTTCTGGCGCTTGATCCCAACGATGCGGTGACGCACTTCCGGCTAGGCGTTGCCTACCTGCAAGAGATGCCGCCGGATGCGCCGAATGGATTTTGGGAACTGTCGCGTTCGATTGCCTTGAAGGGACCGGGCGAAGCGCAGGTGCGGACTTATCTACGAAACCAGGTGCTGCACTATCAGCAGCCCTCCTGCGATAAGCTGGCTGACGACGAGATGAACCAGATGATCACGCTCGCCGGCACCAGCGCAGATCGTCCGGCCTCAATGACGATTCCTAGCGCCGACGAATTGCAGAAAGCTCGCGACGATACGGCGAATTTCCTGCCCTGGCTCCAGGAGGGCGGCGAGCACGGTAGAGTTATGTGGCTGGCCACCTGCGGCTTGGAATATCCCGACGTTGGCGTAAAGATTCTCGACATTATGCCTGGCGACAACGATAATCTGACGTTGAAGGTTTACCGGCCGGCCGCCGCAGATCCCGATGCGGCCGCCAAAGAGATGGACGCGGCAACCATGCCCAATATGGAAGTCCACATTGCTAGCCAACCCGACGCCAAGCGCCTGATGAAAGATGATGCCGTGCGCTTCACCGGAACACTTAAGGATTATCACCAGTCGCCTTTTTTACTGACCTGGGACAATGCCAAAGTTAATCCGGAGGATTTGCAACCGGCGCCCACCGGCGGGAAGCGTCCCGCCCGGCCTGCGGCACCCAAACGTCCTGGCGCGTAATGAACTAGAAAGAAGAGAAACCGGGAGTTCGAGGACGGCCCCATAATTCGGGACCGTTCGCATTTTATGGCAAGCCCGTCGAGGCGTCAGGCGCGCCGGTGATGCCGATGGTCCAGCTTGTAGAGACCGATCTTGCGGCTCAGCGTATTGCGATGAATGCCTAGCAAGCGCGCGGCGCGGGATTGATTGCCATTGGAGCGATCGAGGACGCGCTTGATGAACTTTTTCTCAAACTCGTTCACCGCTTCTTCAAACAGAATGCCTCGCTCGACCATCTGACCCACTAACGCTTCGAGTTGATCTTTCACGGTCTTTTGCTCCGCAAGACTCTTCTGATTGTTTCGATTTTACGAATCAAGGCAGTTCAAAACCCGCCAACATGCGATATGCTTCGCGGTACTTGGCCCGAGTTCGTTCCACTACGTCTGGGGGCAATTGGGGGCCGGGCGGCTGTTTATTCCAACCAATGCTCTCCAGGTAATCTCGGACGTATTGCTTATCAAAAGAAGGCTGCGAACAGCCCGGCTGATAGCCTCGCGCCGGCCAGAAGCGAGAAGAATCGGGCGTGAGCGCCTCGTCAATCCAGATGAGTTCGTCGCCGACGAGCCCAAATTCAAATTTCGTGTCCGCTATGAGGATTCCCCGCGGCTCAGCGTAAGCCGCGGCGCGGCGATAGATCTGCAAGCTAATGGATCTGAGCTGCTCGGCCTGATCGCCTCCCACACGCGCAACCACGTCATCAAAGGAGATGTTCTCATCGTGGCCGGCCGTGGCTTTCGTCGATGGAGTAAAAATGGGGGCGGGCAAACGATCGGATTCGCGCAGCCCGGGCGGCAGCGCCACGCCGCACACTCTTCCTGTGGCCCGGTAGTCTTTCCAGCCCGATCCTGCCAAGTATCCCCTCACCACGCATTCAATCGGCAGCGGCCGAGTCTTGCGGCATAACATGGATCGCCCAGCAAGGTGCTCGCAATAGGCGCTAGCCGGGGCGGGAAATTCCGTCGCGCTCAAGACGTGATGGGGAACAATGTCGCCGAGCGTGTTAAACCAAAACAGCGAGAGCTGGGTGAGCACGCGGCCTTTGTCGGGAATCGGGGTGGGAAGCACGACGTCAAAAGCGGAAAGACGGTCCGTGGCCACAAGAAGCAAGTCGCCGCCCAGCTCATAGAGGTCGCGAACTTTGCCCCGCGATACCAGTTTCAGGCCGGGAAAATTCGTTTCCCAAACAACAACGCTCATGTAAGGAGATGCCACGAGTGAATTTTTATCCTGTCGAAGAGGCCGGTATTCTAGCGCAGCGCTAGGCCATGTCAACAGTGAAGAAAAATTGAAAGAGGAAAATTACGCTGGAGAATGCCGGCGACTATCAAGAAAAGTGCAGCAGAGTCAAGCTGAAAATTTCGATCTGTGAAGATTTCACGCGGCGTGGCTTGCACTGGAGCGAACTTGTTCCCAATTCACGGAAACAAGCTTCGAGACGCCAGGCTCCTGCATGGTTACGCCATAGAGGACGGAAGCCTTCTCCATCGTGCGCCGGTTGTGTGTCACGACGATGAACTGGGCCTCGGCGCTCATCTCCCCTAACATCTGAGCGAAGCGGCCGACGTTGGTCTCGTCAAGAGGGGCATCGACTTCGTCCAGAATGCAGAATGGGCTGGGCTGGTAACGGAACACCGCGATCAAGAGAGCGAGGGCCGCGAGCGCCTTTTCGCCGCCGGAAAGCAGCAGAACGTTTTGGAGACGCTTCCCCGGCGGCTGCGTAGCGATATCAATCCCCGCCTCCCCGGAACTATCCGGCTCAGAGAGGCGCATTTGACCGGTGCCGCCCCCGAACAGCGTTTGGAAGGCATTCGCGAAATGCGCATTGATAATGGCAAAGGCTTCCTCGAATTTCTGCCGGGAAATCTGGTCCAGCTCGCCGATGGTCTTTTGCGTATCGGCGATGGACTGCAGCAGATCGGCGCGCTCACGTTCGAGGAATGTGAAGCGCTGTTCGCATTCGTTGTACTCTTCGAGCGCCATCATGTTCACCGGGCCCATCGCTTCGACGCGCGACTTCATCTCTTGATAGTGCGCTTCGGAGGCGGCCAGATCGCCGGCTTCGAGCACCGTATCCCGCTCGGCAATGAGATCTTCGGGATGAGCGTTCAGTTCGTTCAGGCACGTGGCCCGGAGATGCTCTCGCTCCGCATCGTTGCGGGCGCGAACCGTGCAAGAAGCTCCTCATGTTCCTCTTCGATACGCATCGCAATAGCCATCGCGCCGGAAAGCCGTTCCGCCGCGGCAGCCTTTTCGGCACGCTTGATGGCAACCTCGTCATGATGCGCTTGCTCGGACTGGCGGACCTCACTGATGAGCGCCGTGGCCTCGGCCATATCGCATTCCGCTGCTTCTCGCGTCTTAAGGATCGCCTCGCGTTCCGCGATGGCGTGCTCGGCTTTCTGCTTGGCGGCATTAGCGTCGCGCCGAAGGTGTTCAACCTCAGACTGGCAAGCGGCTAATTCTGTACTGAGCCGGGCCAATTCGGCGCGTGCCTGATCGCGTTCGAGCGTGGCAGCGACCACTCTTTTCCCTGCCTCGACCTGGTCCAACATCAGTTCTTCGAGAGAACGTTGCGCTTGCTGTCGTTCGGATTCCAGCCGTTCGAGGGCCGACTGTAATTCGGCCAAGCTGCTCTCCAGGCGCGAAGTCTCAGCCTCCAGCGCCCGCAACTCGCGCTTGGTCGCCAGCGGGCCGGCCTCCGTCGGGCGGCCGCCCGTGACCGCGCGCCCGTGATAGCAGGTTCCATCCGCAGTCAAAAAAATGTAGGAGGGATTCTCGCGTGCGAGGTGCTCTGCGGCCTCGGGCTCCTCCACGAGGAAGGCAGAGCGCAGCCGGGGCAAAAACTGCTTTGCCGCAGGCCCGAGGGGATCTCGAAATTCGACCAAACGATCCAGGCGAGATACGCCAGATCCCTGCGGGAACGGGGCGACAATGTCCTGATGGACGAGATCCAGGGTGCGCAGGGAATCGACGAAGAACGTGGCGCGGCCCCCAAATTCTTCGCGCAAGAGGGCGATGCCGGCGCGCGCATGATCGAAAGTTTCCACGACGACATATTCGAGCTCGTCCCGCAGAAACTGCTCCACCGCAGTTTCGTATTGAGGTTCTACTTCGGCGTAGTCGGCGAGCAAGCCGACAGCCCGAAAATCACAAGTTCCGTGGCCATTGGAGGCGAATAGTTTTTGGACGGTTTCCGTGCTGTAGGAACGGTCGCTCAGGACCTGCCCGAGCGCGTGGCGGCGAGCGCGCACTGTGGCTAGGGAATTACGTTGCCCGTCGCAGCGCGAAGCCATCTCGGCCTGATCCCGGCGATAACTTGAGAGCTGTTGCTGTGCATCCGTCACGGAGCGGTCGAGAGTGCGCGCCTTCTCGGTTGTTGCTTGCCAGCGCAGATCAGCGGCCTGCGAAGCCTCCCGGTAATGTAAAGACTCTTCCAACAATGCCTGCTCGGATTGTTCCAGCCTTTCCAGCGCACCCGAATGATGCGCCAGCAACTGCCCGGCTTGCGCCTGGGTGTCCTGGACATCGGCCAGGGCTTGGTCGAACTCGCGGATTCGGCCGCGCGATTCGGCAATGCGCGCCTCGGCAGAATGGTTGATGGCGGAGAGCTCTGAGGAGCGGATTGCGAGTTCCGCCAGGGCGCTTTCTAATTGCCTGCCCTCCTGCCGCAGGTGCGCTACAACGGCATTCTGCTCCGCGACTCGCGACTCGATCTGAGCCAATTGTGCGGAGGCTTGCTCGCGCTCGCTTGCCAATTGGCGTGCGCGCTCGGCGAGCTCCTCCTGGCGCTGACGATTGAACAAGATGCGGTTCTCTGCGCGGTCCAGCTCCAGCGCAGCCTGGCCGATGAGATTTTGGTTCTGGCGCAATTCGGCATCCAGGTCATAGACGTGACGGTCCAGCCGCTCCTGCTCCGCTTCCAGTTCCGCGAGAGATTGGGAGTGTTTCTCCTCCATTTGTGTGATGTCTGTTAGAGAAACGGCCAGGCGCTCGGCCTCAGACTCCAAGCGGCGCGCCTTACTGGCGAGCACCGCGCGAAGCAGGCTTCGCATCTGTTCGCGGATCTCCGCGTACCGCCGCGCTTTAGAGGCTTGCCGCTTGAGGGATGCAAGCTGTTTTTCGACTTCCACAAAAATATCGTTGACGCGCGAGAGATTGACCTTGGAGGACTCGAGCTTGGCCTCGGCCAGACGCTTCTTGGTTTTAAACTTGGTAATTCCAGCGGCTTCTTCGATGATCGCCCGGCGGTCAGACGGCTTGGAGCTCAGAACCTGTCCAATGCGCCCCTGTTCGATGATGGCGTAGGAATCGGGTCCGAGGCCGATGCCCATAAACAGTTCCTGAATGTCGCGCAATCGAGCGGCGCGGCCATTGATGAGATATTCGCTTTGGCCGGAGCGATAGAGCCGGCGGCCAACGATGACTTCGCCGGGGCGCGACCGTGCCGCAGGTTTTTGAGCCACTCGCGGCTTCCGGGAGGTCTTATCATCAGACACAGCGGCAGGCCCGCTCTCCGTCTCTACGGCGAACGTCTCTGCAGACTCTGCCGCATCGGCGAGGGGGGGCCAGCCTTGGGCTGCGTCGGCGGCAGTCTCGGCGGAAATAGCAGCGGGTTCCGACTCGCCGAGCACGCGGCGGGCCGCCTCCGCCAATTCGGTATCGACGAGCGTCAGCGTGACCTCTGCCAGACCCATGGGAGGCCGCTTCGCCGTGCCGTTAAAGATGCAGTCAGCCATTCGTTCCGCGCGAAGCAGTTTATGGCTTTGCTCTCCAAGTACCCAGGAAACGGCATCAACGATGTTCGATTTGCCGCATCCGTTTGGCCCGACAATGCAGCTCAGACCGGCGCCGCTAAAGGTCAGGTGGGTCTTCTCACAAAAGGACTTAAATCCAATCAGTTCGACTTTGCGGAGTTTGAGCAAGTGCTCCCTTATCTTCCGCCACGCTTCGCCAAAGCGAGACCGCTTCGGCGGATACGGGTTCGGATTCCTCGAGAGGAGGGGGCTGGTGACAAAAACTCTGGCGGGTCGTTGAGCAGCGGCCCAGCCGTCCGGCGCTTGGATCGGCGGTTACAGGCCGCACCATACCATATGATCCTATTGCTGTAAAGCATTGCCCGCAGCGGTTTTCTCAAACGATTGTCCAGTATCTGTTAGCTGGATGATATTCGCCACAATTTCAACGTGCTTGGGCGCGTTGCTGGTGTCGCTACCCTCGGCTAGAATGCTACCTCATCGCGCCGGCGGATGCCGTGCGCGTCTGTCACCATTATCATTTTAAGTAAAGATGTTGCGGGCTGAGGGATACTGCACGATCCATGGGCGATATCGTTTTCCAGAATACGCTAGGAGCGGAGCGCCAGGTTTTTGTGCCGCTGCATCCCGGCCAAGTCAGAATGTATACCTGCGGGCCTACCGTCTACGACTTCGCCCACATCGGCAATTTTCGGACTTTCGTTTTCCAAGACATTCTGCGGCGTTTTCTGTGCTCACGTGGCTTCGAGGTTATTCAGGTCACGAACTTCACCGACGTAGACGATCGCATCATCGCGAAGGCCGCGGAGGCAGGGCTCGATATACGTGAGTTCACCGACAAATATATCGAAGCCTTTCTTGCGGATCAGCGAGTATTAAATATCAAAAAGCCGGAATACGTGGTGCGGGCCACCGACCATATCGAGGATATGGTTCAACTCATCGAGCGGCTAACCGCCAAGGGCTTCACGTATGTGAGCGAGGGGTCCATCTACTTTCGGATATCCCAGTTTCCTGATTATGGCAAGCTGACCCATGTGGATACGGCAGGGATTAAGGCCGGAGCACGCGTGGACGTGGACCGTTACGATAAGGCTGATGCGCGGGATTTCGCTCTTTGGAAAGCGCCCAAGCCGGGCGAATTTTTCTGGAAGACGCGGATCGGTCCGGGCCGCCCGGGCTGGCACATCGAGTGCTCGGCCATGGCGATGAAGTATTTGGGAGAAACCATCGACATTCATTCCGGCGGCGTGGACCTTGCTTTCCCTCATCACGAAAATGAGATCGCGCAGTCCCAGGCCGCAACGGGAAAGCCGTTTGTGCGCTACTGGCTTCATGCCGAACACCTGCTGGTCGACTCGCAGAAGATGTCCAAATCCCTTGGCAACTTCTATACGTTGCGCGATTTGCTGGAGAAAGGAAACAAGCCATCGATCTTGCGCTTTCTACTCGCGTCGGTTCCTTACCGCCGCCAGCTCAATTTCACACAAGAAGGCTTGCAGCAAGCGGCTAGCTCAGTCGAACGCTTGCGGAATTTTGCGACGCGGCTTAACAGCAGCAAGTTTCCGGAGGGCGCCTCCGCCCTCAGTGAAGGCGCCGAGCGGGCGCGGGAGAATTTTGAACGCGGGCTGGAAGACGATTTGAACACGGCCCAGGCATTGGCGGCGGTATTCGATCTGATCTGGGAAGCCAATGTGGCTATGGATCACGGTGAATTTCGGCAAGGCGACGTCGCGCCGGTGCGAAAGACGCTGGAGGCCTTTGACGCTATTTTTGCTGTTCTCCAAGATGATGACGACGAGAAACTTCGCTTGGTCGGTATGGACACGCGAGGCAGCGCCGCGAGCAACGAAAAAATCGAAGAGCTTGTCGCCGCGCGGCAATTAGCGCGTAAGGCTCGCGATTTTGCCAAGGCCGATCGCATCCGCCAGGAACTAGCTAACCAGGGCATCATTCTGGAAGACAGCAAAGACGGCATCGTTCGCTGGAAGCGCAAATAGCAGATCAGTATCCGCAGATTCGAGGAGGCAACATGAGAGGGCTAATTGCGACATTGGCGGTATTGTTCGGGCTTTTCGCGGCCCCGGCATTTGCACAAGAAGCGCCGCCCGCGCCGAGCGTTCAGAACGCCCCGGAAATTCCTTTTGAGTCTGTGCCGTTCCTGAAGCTGACGCCCGACCGCAATCTGGGCGAAGTCTTGGGAGTGGCAGTCAATTCCAAAGGGCACGTCGTGGTGTTGAACCACCCCGGCAGCGCCGGCAGTGGTCCAGTCTACGGCGAGTCCACCACGCAAATAATGGAGTTCGACGAGAAGGGCAACTTCGTACGCGAAATCGGGCGCGGCGTCTACGGCCTGGCCTATGCACACTCGGTGCGCTTCGACAAGTACGACAACCTGTGGGTGGTGGACAAAGCTACGATGTCCGTAATGAAGTTTGATCCCCAGGGAATGGTGGTAATGAACCTCGGGCGGCGCGATGAAGGCCCGGACGAGCCGCGCTACCGGCACGCCGATCCTCCGCCGACGCCGGTGGACGGCTACTTCAACGGCTCCACCGACGTCACCTGGGACAGGGACGATAACATCTACGTCAGCGACGGCTACTTCAATTCTGAGATCGCCAAGTTCGACAAGCACGGATACTGGCTCAAGCGCTGGGGCGCGCCGGGCAAGGGCGGAGAACACGCCAATGAGAACGCCGGCCACTTCAGCAACCCGCACAACATCGGGATCGATCGCGCCGACAACATCTACGTGGCTGATCGCGGCAACCGGCGCATTCAAGTGTTTGACACCGACGGCAACTTCAAGAAATTCATTTTCCTGAACGTGCCCTACGACAAGACGCGCCACCCAGTGCTCGGGAATATGCCCGCCACCCGGCCGGACGAAACACGACCCTGGACAATCTGCATCACCAACACGACGCCGCAGTATCTCTACACTTCAGATGAGGAGCCGGGCCGGATCTACAAGCTTTCTTTGCCGGACGGCAAGATTGTGAGCGTGCTGGGCAAATCCGGCCGTGAGATCGGGCAGTTCAACTGGGTTCACGGCATCGCCTGCCCGGATGAGAATACGCTCTATGTGGCGGACATGAACAACTGGCGGCTGCAGAAGTTGCTCCTGCACCCCGACAAGAAGCTCGTTTCAAATAAGTGACCCGCAGATGATTCGCTAGCGGCGGAAGTCGCCGCGGAAGGCACGGGGAAGCATCGCTTGCGGCGCCTCGGTTGTGTGCCCCTGCTTCGTGGTCAGAACCTTATTAAAGCCTTCCCGACTACATAAGTCCCGAGCGCGTGTACAATCGTTCTATGCCCAAAGAATCTGCTCGGACCGAGACCCTAACGCATGCAAAACTGCCTCGGCTGATTACTTCGCTGCCCGGGCCGAACGCCAGGCGGGTAGTCGAAGGAGATCGGCGGCACATCTCGCCATCCTACACGCGGAGTTATCCCCTGGTTGCGCGGCGCGGCCTGGGCGCTTTGGTTGAGGATGTCGACGGCAATACCTTCCTTGACTTCACGGCGGGCATAGCAGTGGTAGCGACGGGCCACTGTCATCCCGAAGTGGTTGCCGCAGTCCAGCGGCAAGCGGCCGAGCTCATTCATATGTCCTGCACAGATTTTTACTACGAAGGCATGGTGGAACTGGCACGGAAGCTGGAAGCAATATCACCGGGCGGCGAGTCTAAGAAGGTCTATTTCGGAAATTCGGGAACTGAGGCCATCGAGGCGGCCATCAAGCTCGCGCGATACCACACCCGGCGCGAAAAGATCATCGCATTTTACGGAGCGTTTCACGGGCGGACTCTGGGTTCGCTTTCCCTCACCGCTTCGAAGGCCGTGCAAAGGACGGGATTTGGAAGCCTGCTTTCCGGTGTCTTCCACGTTCCTTATGCAAACCCTTACCGCTGCCCTTACGGGCACCCGCCGCAGGAGTGCTGCACTGATTGCGCTAAGTTCATTGAGCGCGAACTCTTCAAAAAAATCGTGGACCCGCAGGAAGTGGCTGCCATTATCGCGGAGCCAATCCAGGGCGAAGGGGGGTATGTTCCGGGACCCGCCGAATTCCTGAGGGACCTCCAAAGCATCTGCCGACGGCATGGAATACTCTTCATAACCGACGAAGTGCAGAGCGGCATGGGCCGGACGGGCAAATGGTGGGCGGGCGACCATGCTGGTCTCGAACCCGATATTTTGTGCGTTGCCAAGGGTATCGCCTCGGGACTGCCGCTTTCTGCAACCATCGCCCGTTCCAGTGTCATGGATTGGAAACCGGGCGCCCACGCGTCAACTTTCGGCGCGAATCCCGTATCGGTGGCCGCGGCGTTGGTCACACTTCGGCTCGTTCAGGACCAATATATGGAGAATGCGCGGCGCATGGGCGAATACATTTTTGGACGCCTCTCGGGATGGCGGGACAAGTTCCGCATCGTCGGAGATGTTCGGGGAAAGGGTTTGATGATTGGGGTAGAGATTGTAGCTGATCGGGAAACGAAAGAGCCTGCGTCCAAACTACGCGATGCGATTGAGAATCTAGCATTTGCCAAGGGGCTTTTGGTGCTGGGAGCAGGGGCAAATACCATAAGGCTTGCTCCTCCACTCGTGATCGATGAGGAGCAAGCAGATTTCGCAATCGATACCCTCGAGGCTTGCATCCGGGAGGCGGAATCCTTAGCTTAAGGGGCCAAATCAAGAGCCTCTCGTGCCGCGAGATCCTGCGGGGCAAAGCAAGTGCGTATCTTCTCGACCTTTATTTTCGGACTGGTCGACTGGGCGGCAAGGAACGGCTTGGCGACACAATCCGCATCCACGGACAGCGACAACCGCCGGCAAGCTCGCCATCTGATGGGCGTAAGGGGCGAAACCTTCGCCTACTGGTATTTGCGGCGACATGGCTACGTGATGGTCTGCCGCAACTTCCGTGCCCCGGGCGTTAAAGGTGAGATCGATCTTGTTGGCTTTGACGGGCCGGTTCTGGCCTTTATAGAAGTGAAGACAAGGACGAGTAAGCCGACCCCTGCCAGCTTGCCGGAAGACGCCATCACCGCGGATAAGCGGCGCTTTCTGGTGCGAATGGCACGGCAATTTTTGACCGACCGGAGGCTCGATGGCGTG
>QHYQ01000043.1 GCA_003224175.1 Acidobacteriota bacterium | reverse complement strand
AATGTGGCCCAGTTGGGCGGTATGTGAACGAGTCCGTCGTTCAGCTGCCCGCACAAGGTTCCGGCCGCAGGACTCTCAGGCCCACTCGTTTGGGCAGCAGCAGTGTCAAGCGCACTCGACCGCATGGTTTCATTCTTGCCACATCCTGATACCAGCAAGCTTGCGGCAATTGTGAGAATGATGATTCCGGGAAGCATTTCGGGAAGCATTCTGAAATCCTCAGTCCACGCCGGTGGGCACGGCTTCGCAAGAGTTTACTGCACATCTGAGTTCCGATCTAGGTCTCAATCAAGGCCGTCTTGATGATCAAGGATAATAACGTCCGGATTCTCCAGCTGAGGGCCAGCAGATTCTTAGGCGGGCCGGAAAAGCAGATTCTGCATCATGCGGTGGCCGTCAGATCCGCAAAGCGAGAAATCTGGATAGGATCGTTTCGCGATGGGCCGGTCCGCACTGGTTTCTTACAGCGTGCCGAAGAAATGGGCCTGCCCACGTTGGAGCTCGGTTCGGGTCGATTCGATCCGCGTACCATTCTTGAATTGGCGCGGAAACTCCGACAGAAAAAGATCTCACTGATTTGTACTCACGGCTACAAGGCTAACCTCATAGGATGGGCTGCAAGTCGTCTTGCCCGTTGTGCCCATGTTGCCTTTGCGCGAGGTTGGACGGGAGAAAACTGGCGAATCAAGCTATATGACAGCCTAGACCGCCTGGTACTGCGCTGGACGGAGTGGGTGGTCTGTGTCTCGCAGGCTCAAGCTGACCAGCTGCAAAAGAAGCAGAAAGGGCATCGCGCGCCCTTGGTCATTTCCAACGCGGCCCTCTTTCTAGCAGAAGATGTGCTTTCCAAAGCGACGTTAAGCCTTGGATGCAAGCCTGCGATGTCCTGGTAAGTCCGTCACTGACCGAGGGCATGCCCAATGTAATTTTGGAGGCGATGGCCTTTGGAACCCCCGTGGTGGCCACACGCGTCGGAGGAGTGCCCGAGCTGCTCCAGTATGGAGAGACCGGCATTTTAGTGCCGCCCGCCGATACCCCAACCCTGGCGAATGCCATCTACGATCTCTTTGCAAACCCTGCCCAAGCATTGCGCCTCGCGTGCAAGGCACAGATAGGTGTCCAGGATTATTCGCCGGCAAAACAAGACCAGCGCCTTTTGGATCTGTATGCCAGGGCACTACAGGTTCCAAGACAAGAGCTAGCAGACAATTCCGCAATTCTGCCGACGCAGGGCTAACAGCAACGCGATGGAATTGTACAAATTCTGTCTAACCTCCGCATGCCGAAGCGTTGGGAGTACTTTGGCCTTAGCGGCGCCACAGTGGTTGCTCAGCCTCGGAGGGGAGTCAGAGCTCTACCAGCGGATCTTGGAGACCGTTCATTGGTACTCCCACAGCGCGAGCCATCGCGACCCGATGTTAATGACGAGATATAGCCAATCCGCCAAGTTAGTATGGATGACGTTTGGGTTGGGGATCGCCCCTCCACTGACTCATTGGCTAGAAAATACCTTCGAAAGTTCAAGTCACTTGGCCGAGGACCCATGGCAGAACGCGTAGTGGACACAATAGTTGCGCGGCAACTCTCCGTCGCGGCCGAAAGCCCACGGAAGGCAGTGCCGGAGGTATGCGCTCGGCGAAAACCTCGGGTTCGAATCTTCATGATGGATCTTCTTAGCATCGTGCCCTACTACGATGCATATCTCTGTCAGGCTCTTCAATCCGAAGACGTTTCTGTCACCCTGTGCGCAACTACCTACCACCTGGATTCATCTTGCTTCGACAAACGGGGTGTAAAGAATCATCCCGGGCTGCTCGATTTTGTCGGAAGGTTCAAACTGCCAAAGGTCCTCCGGCGTACTCTTAAATTGCTGGAGATGAGCATCAACATGATGGCTCTGGCAATTTGGTTTGTATGGTCACCCCCCGATGCAGTTCACGTACAATATTTGCCACTGTTGCGATGGGATGTGCCGGTCGATTTCTGGTTCCTCCGATACTGCAGACGTCTAGGCAGTGCACTGATATGCACAGTGCACGACATTCTTCCTTCCGATACCGGCGAGACGCATGCGCAGACTTTTCAGAAACTCTACAACATGATGGACGCCGTGATCTGCCATTCCGATGCCATCAAGCAGCAGTTGATTACACAGTTTGCTATCGCACCCAAGCGAATTTGGGTTATTCCTCACGGACCATTCTTCTTTGACTCTTCCGGATCATCCGTGCCTGCGGTGCGGAGCAAGTTGGGAGTGGCAAGTACGGACGCTATCGTGCTCTGCCAGGGCCTGATTAAGCCTTATAAAGGCATAGATTTTCTTCTGGATGCCTGGAACGAAGTACAAAAATCAGGAACCACGGCTAGGTTAGTAATTGCCGGAAATGGTGAGCGCAGCCAGTTGAATGCCATTCGTGAAAAGGTGTACTCGCTGGGGCTAGACAGCAGCGTAGAACTCTTCTTCAGATTCCTATCCGTCGACGAAATGCTCTCTTACTATCAGGCAGCCGACATCGTCGTCTATCCGTACAAAGCTGCTACCACGAGCGGTGCCCTGATGACCGGTATTACCCAGCGAAAGGCGATCGTCGCCACCACCCTGCCTCCTTTTCGTGAAATACTGCAGCACGGGAAAAGCGCGCTTCTGTGCAAGTACGGTGATACTGCTGAGCTGGCCTCATCACTCCTGTGCTTAATCAAGGACCCATCGTTGCGGGCTAAACTGGCCGATGAAGCGGCAACTTTGAGTCACGGCAGCGAGGCATGGCGGCAGATTGCGGCCCAAACTAAGAATTGCTATGCCTCTCTCTGCTCATCGGCTTTCGTATCTCGACTGGGAACGCAACGCCGATCATCCAGTCACGAAGGACCTACATGACATCTCCCTCTGTAACCCCAAAGCGAGAGAATTACCGAAGTCAGCCAGTGCCCAACTCACACAGTCTGCCCTTCGAGCAGCCGAGGCATCTCAGATGAACATTGATCGGACCATTGCGCGCTGGCGCGACGAAGCCACGTTCTTTGATCACGTGGCTGAACGGCTAGCGGAGAGAATTTCGCCTGTGGATCCCTTGGCCATCCGGCGCTACAGCTCGTCGTGTTTGCGCAGGCGCTTCAACAAAGAGTTTCGGTTTCGGGTCTTACGAGGTTTAGCTGGCAAGCGGATTCTTGACGTAGGCTGTGGGGACGGCTCCAATTCGGTGTTATTAGCAAAGCTCGGGGCTCAGGTCGTGGGCATTGATATTTCCCTGAAGTCGATCGCTCTCGCGGAAAGGAGAGCCGAAGTCAACAGAGTGACAGAGTCGGTGAAATTTGTCTGCTCACCGTTGGAGCGAGCGGAAATGCCTGCTAACTATTTCGATCTGATCTGGGGAGACACCATCCTGCATCATCTGATTGAGAATCTCGAACTACTTCTGCAGAGGCTCACCTCGTGGTCAAAGCCTGGCACGATGATGCTGTTTGCTGAGCCTGTAAATCTCAATCACACTCTGAGACGAATTCGATTCATGGTACCGGTCAAGACAGAGGGTACGCCTGACGAGCGACCCCTGGAGCGCCCGGAATTGGAGATGGTCCGGCGTTTTCTGCCGGACGTGCGGATGCGCTGTTTCTCGCTATTGGGGAGACTTGACCGCTTTATCTTGGTAGGTTCTAACTACGAGCGTTCTGCTCTTCTGCGCCGAGCAATCGTTAACGCGATGGCTTGTGTCGACTACGGACTGCTTTCGCTACCCTGGATTCGAGATTTGGCTGCCTACGCGGTTATCTATGGCCACGTACCAAAACATCCAACTGCACAGAAAGCAGGCCGTTAGCAGTGAACTTGATCCGGGTACGTTGGTGAACACGAAAACTAGAACTCATGAATACAGCACTCAAGACAACAGGGAACCCTACCCTAGCTCCCTTGTCGATCGCTAGCGTAAACACCGGAGTTCCCGGACCGTTTCGGGTGCATTCAGGATAGCCGTGCTTTCTGTCAGGGATTTTTTCGTTGGTACAACGAGGAACATCGCCACTCCGGCCTGGGCTTGCTTACGCCGGCGATGGTGCACTATGGCCAAGCGGAAAACATTCTGCGGCAACGCCAGGAAGTGCTCGATGTTGCCTACCAACTTCATCCGGAGCGCTTCGTACGAAGCGCTCCCAAACCACCGGCTCTTCCCAGCGAAGTTTGGATTAACAGGCCCGCTCTGGAACCGCTGACCGCAGCGAGCAACTCTGAAAATGCGAAATGCGTTTGAAGAAGGACAAAAACGGGGATACTGTGGGTCGACCGAGTTGGAGATCGTCGCTCCCAAGCGATCCTGGCGCGACATTTTTTGTAGAAAACCCCAACAGATGAAAAAC
>QHYQ01000042.1 GCA_003224175.1 Acidobacteriota bacterium | reverse complement strand
CCAGGGACTTTCGAAAGAAGTTCGCACCGGGATCAAGCCCATCGACCGGACCGCGATCGGAGTTTCCAATCCATACTTGCTGTCACGGTCGAAGCTGTTCATTTCGCGGAAAGCATCTGAGTCGATGCGGGGATGAAGGGACCACGATCCTCAGCTGTGTGAGACCTCAGCCAATACATTCAAGACAAATCGCGTGCCGTAATTCCGGGCTGCACTGGCGATCAGAACGTACTGAGCCACGAGAGCAGCGCTGTATAACGCAGCGGTTCGCGAATTTGCTGAAGCTGCCACCACCCCGAAAGAAAAGAACACCGCTATGAGCGCAGAAATCGCGGTCATATCCCTAGCCAGCAGGTACATTCGGTGTGCTTCTGAGACCGTTATGTCCCCTCTATGCTCTTTGTACAGGCGATACCACAGCGCATTCTGTGCGTTCGGGTCTTGAGGAAATTGTCCAAATGTGTTTTTCAAGGCCGACACATCGATTCGTGGGAACTGGCGCGATCACCGCCTAACCGGCCCGCGCTATTGGTTTGAACCTGCCCTTAAGAAGGCGAAGGTTCGCAATTTTACGTGGCACTGCTTGCGACACACGTTCGCATCCAGGTTAGTAATGAACGAGAATTTGAGAACTGTCCAGGAATTAATGGGGCACAAGCAAATCTCAATGACGGTGCGTTACTCGCACCTGGCCCCTCAACATCAATTAGCAGCGGTCGAACGGTTGGCAGCCACTTCTCCCGTGCCTGAGACAACCAATTCCACTGCCACCACAACTGCCACCGAACAAAACGAGTCTCCTAAACAGGAGGCGGCTTTTGTCCATTAAGTTTTTGTCTTGTAGTATGTTGTGAGCACAAGGGCCCGTAGCTCAGCTAGTTAGAGCAGCGGACTCATAATCCGTTGGTCCAAGGTTCGAATCCTTGCGGGCCCACCAACCAAGCCGTTGAAAATTATTGTAGATATTCCGGTCGCGTCGGAGGCACGGCGGGGACTGTATCACCTGGTGTAACACCTCCCACGAGCTTGCCGACCGCGGCCGCCAAGTGCTTGTCAGCGAGGTGCATCGTTTCCGCCTCAGCGTGCGCGCAGGCATCAGCAGGAAGTTTGGCGCCCCGTCAAACTTCTGATGATGGCGATGCTCAACTCGGACGCGTTCCTAGGGTGTTTGTTCTCTAGATGGTGACGGGTCCCGAAGCCTGCCCCGAGTTGATCTCGTGACACGTCACCCGGGCGCCGGGCCTTTTTTCAAGTGCGTAGAAGCTGTTTCCCTTTAGGGTACTCCTGACCTTCCGGCCAGATGTGTTTCTCCTTTTAAAGCGATATGGTCACTCGATTCGATATTTACCGGGGGACTTCATTCCCGCCGATCTCCCGGAGACCACACAAATTATTTGGCGCGGGACGTGCCTAATTCCAGCTTGAATGGAAGGAGACCCTTCGATGAGCGAGGCTTCTGAAGAACAGTACAACGGCCGAGAAGATATGCAGGCAGAAGAATCCCGCATAGAGGGAGATGGAACGCCTCGGTGGGTGTGGTTGGCCGTAGGTGTTCTTGCGGCAGTGTCCGTTTTGGGCGTTGGCGTGGGATGGAATGCCACAATACAAGCGAAAAGAGCGGAGCAGGCCCTCGCCAGCCAGACCGGTCAGAATAAACTCGTGGGGCAGGATCTCCAGACCCTGGACCAGCGCCTGACGCAGGCCGAAGAGGTCAACACCCAACTCCAAAATCAACTCGTGGCGGTGACGGACAAAATGAAGATGACTCAAGGTGAAGTTTCAACGGCGCGTCGCCAGAGCAGCCAGATTCGCGACGACTATTCCAAGAAGCTAAGCAGCGTGCACTCAGAGTTCGCCGACAAACTCGCCGGCAAGGCGAACCTGGATGATGTCAAGTCTTTGGGCGGTGATATCAATGGCGTAAAGAGCGACCTGGCGTCGACGAGGAGCAATCTCGATATGACCCGCACCGAATTTGGCACCCTGATCGCCCGCAATCACGATGAGATCGATGAGCTCCGCCGGGTGAGCGAGCGCGATTATGTCGAGTTCACGCTAACCGGCAAGGGCAATCGCTCGAAGGTCGGCGATTTCATGGTCGAGCTCCGCGGCACGAATGTTAAGAAGAATCAGTTCACGGTGGCGCTCTATGTGGATGACCTGCGTCTGGAGAAAAAGAACCGCGCGCTCGATGAGCCCATCTACTTCTACACGCGCGGAACGCGAGTGCCTCTGGAGCTCGTGGTCAACCAAATCGGGAAAGACAAAATCGTCGGATACATGAGCGTCCCCAGGGGGCAGCCCAGGTCAGCCTCGTCGGTGAGGACGGGCAACTGACGTCTGGCGGGCGGCCGAGCGGAGACAATTCCTGATTTAGAGGGTTCAGGCCCGGTTCCCGAATCTCGCGGTTTATGATTCGGGCGCCGGGCCCCTTCTCTTCTGCCTCGGGCCCGGGCTGATTTCGTGGGAGGTGATAGGACTCGCTTTTAGGCCCATCCAAGTCGCTTAGCTTGCGGCCCTAAATTGCGTGCAGCGACACGAGAGCGTCTTGCATTTGCCGAGGCAATGATGCTGGCTCTTATGGTGGCCGCATCGGTCACAGGGTTTCTTTCTGAGGCTTACCCGCGCGTCAGCTTGATCGTTCGCCATTGATCTCCTCTTGCCGATTGCGTCAAACACAGGCGCGGGGCGCTTACCGCTACCACCTGGATTTGGGCCCATGTTTCTGTGAAGCCTTTAGCTTGCGCCCTTCTGCGACGTCTCGGTCATTCCATCGCCAGAGCTTGCGTCCATCGCCCAATTCGATTCCATAGGGCTGAATCTTCCCTGCCGCAAGCCAACGGTGCACGGTGATGAGGGAAACACTAATCAGCTTGGCGGCTTGGGGCGTGCTGTAGGTTTTTGGCATCAGAGCGATTGCGATATGCGAGATATCATATCTATGTGGTGGGCGTCAAATAGGAACAAAAGGGCAAATGCAAGACGCTCTCGTCTCGCTGTACGCAATGTAGGGCCGCAAGCTAGCCGACTTGGGTGAGCCAAAAAGTGAGACCAACACTCGCAAGTCAGAGGTCCCGAGAAGTTCTTCTGTCTTTGAGGATTTTGGTGTCAGGCAGCCAATCAGTAAAAGAGAGTTTCTTTGAGAACGCTCAGCGCTGATAGCGCCTTTCCTATCGCCTGCCGTTCCGTATCTCCGTCGGTGCGACCAAATATCGCTCGCATCCTCTGACGGATGGCTGCCTCTGCGGCGGCAACTCGTTCAAGAAGCTTCGCGCGGTCAACCTCTAGTAAGGCGGCTTTATATTGTGGCTCCCACTCGGGGAATTTTAAAGTGAGTTTCATAATCGTTTCTCCATCGCATATTTGAGCATCACCATCCTCATCAGAAGTTTGACGAGGCGCAAGGAGAGTATTCCGGTTTTCCTTCACCTGTCGTTGGCCAAAATCCTGTCGGACATTGAAACTGCGAAGTTGATACTTCCATTTCACTAAGTTTCGGTCGCTTCGGCGCACGA
>QHYQ01000041.1 GCA_003224175.1 Acidobacteriota bacterium | reverse complement strand
GGTTATACGAGCCTGGAGGCGTCGCAGAACCGGCCGTGAGAGAAAGAGTCGAAGAGCCTGAGCCGGGCGAGGGAATCGAGGTCGAGGTGAATGTCGCGGTGGTGTTCGCTGGCAGGCCCTGAACTGACAAAGTGACGGCCGCGTTCATCCCCCCGCTCGCGATGCTGGATATTGTCGAGTTAACTAAACCACCTTGGCCGACCGACAACACTGCTGGTGATGCTGAAAGCGAGAAGCTGGCAGAGGGGTTGAAGCTGATGTCTAAGACTGGATGGATCTCGATATTGTTGGGGGCGCGACCCGTTTGATTGTGCGGGCGATCAAAGAAGCCGATCCCCACGATCTGTACTGGAATCCCACTCGCGTCATTGAACTTCCCGCTCGTGTTGATGTTCTGGAACTGGGCCTGTAGTTCCCCTCTCGCGTTTTGAATGCCGGCAATAAATGCGCTCTGTGCTGAGGTGCCTTGCGTACCTCCAATGCAGTTGGGGTCAGGAATCTCGGCGACAAAGCTATGGCCCGATGCAGTAGTGCCTGGCCCACCGGGACTGAAATTCAGTGTGTCATCCGTGATGACCAAATGGAAGTCGTTGTCGTTCGTCTCGAATTTGAATTGTACGAGACGGGCGTTGACCACATATACGTGCGTTTCTTCATCCAGGCGCGTGCTGTTGTCGCCGCGACGCGGTCGCCGTGGCTCAGGGAGGTTGATCAGGTCTTGCAGACTAATTGGGGTTCGAGTGGTCAAATCGATGGTGCCAGCTTTGGGATCGGTGCCCACCTTGACCGGCCAGCGTTCGGTTCCCCCACAGGTCTGAGCCCGTGTTTGGCTAGGCGCGAGGGCTGCCAGAAGAACAACCAGTATTAGCGGCCATTTCCCCACTCGTTTCATGGTCAGACTCCTTGACTTAGGCGGTCCGAGGGTGTTTACTGCGCCCTACATACTCTGGTTGGGTACTCTAGTCAAGAGGCCAGGGAGGCTCCATGCGAAAGCTGTTGGCTGTCTTCGTTTGCTCGGCGCTTGTTCTCCATGCGCAAGGCAATAGTTGGGACAAGGTTCGATACAACGGAGGCACTCTTCAAACCAAAGTCGATCCCAAGGATTGGGACAACCGTCTGACGGTAACTTCCGACAAGATCACACTGCAACTCAAGGACAAGCAGACGCTGGAAATACCAACGCCCTCGGTCACGGGCTTGAGCTACGGACAGGAGGCTCACCGCCGAGTGGGAACAATGGTAGCCTTAGGCATATTGGTCGCGCCTGTCGCCCTATTCGGACTCTTCCACAAGACTCGCCTGCATTTCATCGGCATTGAGTACAAGACGGCAGATGGTAAAGGGGCCGGGGTTCTGTTGCAGGGCCACAAGGACAATTACCGAGCCATTCTCATGGCGCTGAGGGGGGCGACTGGAGCGCGCGTTGCGGTCAGCGAGAAGGACAGAGAGTTCGTTCCAACCGGCGTTGAGGCTAAGGTAGTCAAGGAATCTGAAGGCGAGAAAACGGCTGAGTCGAAAGAGACGAGCGCACCACCGAAAGATGCGGCCACAGGGACAATCGCAGTCAGTTCGACGCCTGACGGTGGTGAGATTTCAGTCGATGGCGCCTTTATGGGAAATGCACCTGCGACGCTCAAGCTGTCTCCAGGAAAACATGTAGTTCGCGTTGCTCTGTCGGGCTACAAGGAGTGGACGAGGGAGATCACCGTCCTCGCAGGTTCCGAGCTTAAACTGGCTGCGGTCTTAGAGAAGCAAAACTAGACTGCCATTGGCGGCGAAACAGGAGAGGTTCCATGCAGGCAGATTCCGAGGGGCGGGTTACTGCGTCTATCGACGAACTGGCCGTTTACAATATGCTCTTGATCGAGGCCGTGGTGGAACTGCTGACGGAGAAGGGCGTGCTCACTGGCGAGGAAGTGAAGGAACGGGTCAAGAAGCTAAAAGCAGAGACCACGCTCAACATCCGTCGCCCACAGTAGACCTGCCGCAAGATTGACAGCCGTTTCCGAGCTTCCTCGAAGCTGAGTCACCGCGTGTTTTCCGCCCCCCTCATCACGAGTGTATTTCCTGCTCGGGATACTAAGCAGACGGATAACAAGCAGGGCAAAAATTCTTTGCGGAAGCTAGGCTGTGTGTGCACCATGGGTCTATAACGAAATGCCGAAGCTCTCCACGGTTCAAGTCGCCAAGCTGCTGGGCGTGCATCAGCCAAACTTCCAGCGGGCCATCAAGCAAGGCATGATCCCCGCTCCGCCGCTCGCCGATGTAGGTGGCATCAAAATGCGGCTATGGTCCCCACTCCTTTCGCTGATCCGCTATAGGCATAGTCAATGTTAATTCCAACTGCGCCCAGCTTGCTTGCTGCAGTCCCGAGAGCGCCGGGTTTGTCGGCCAGGACTACCTGGACGATGTCTTCCTCAGAGGTTTCCCAGCCGCCTGCCGCAAAGGCTTCTTTGGCCGCCGCCGGTTTATCAACGACCAGTCGAATCGCATCCCGGCCGTCCGCAAGCGGTGCCATGAAGCCAATGATGTCCACCTTCTTCGCCCAAGGCGGAGGCCACTTTACCCAACATCCCCGGCCGATCATCTACCCATACGCTAAGCTGCTTCGCTTTTGGCATGGCGTCTCCTCCATTAAGAATTGTGATTTGGGCCCCCAGGCCGGGGGCGAAGCGTGGTCCCGGCGTCCATCTCACTCAATGGCCGAGCGCAAATCGCTCTAAGCAAATCTGTGCGTCCAGTGGCTCTGATATTTCCAGAGGAAAAAGATCCAACCTTTTGCGTAGTATTACGAGCTGGGAAAGAAGTCCCGAACGAACCGCGCAATGGAGAGCCGCCGCCTGAGAAATAGACCTTGGTCATCTCTACCGGTTAGCCATCTTCTGCGCCATATGTAGCAGCAGCTTTCGGTCTCCTTCATCCATGCGACCCACCAGCCTGCGGAACTTGGCAAGAAAACGGGCGTCTTTGCCGGAGCTACCCCAGGCGATCTCGCCCGGGTTCTTGCCCTTGGGGAGACTGGGCGCCTCAGGCGGCTCTTCTCCTTCGTAGAAGAGCTGGTAGAGAGGGACCTCAAGTGCACGGGCCATCTTCTCCAGCGTCTCGATCGCCGGAACCGTGTGACCGTTCTCGACGCGGGAGACGTAACAACGGAGAAGGCCAGTGCGCTTCTCGATGTCTCCTTGGGAAAACTTCCTTTCTTCTCGAAGCGCTCGCAGACGGTCGGCGATAATCATTGCAGTTTTTCTCCTCCTTAATTGGCCCCACGCGTAATGCGCGAGGGTATTTCACTGGTCGAACCGTGTCAACAAACAACTGTTTTTCAGAACTAAAGATTATCTGCATGTCGTCTCGGTTCAAAGTTTCAGAATTTCTAGAAGCCTCTGATTCAACTCACGCAGCTGGTTGTTTGCTTGGGGCGAAAACTCCTTGTAGACTTCTTGTAGCAACGCAGGCGAAGGCCCAGCTACGGGCAGCGGCTTGCGCAAGGCCAGCCACCAGATTACCAATGCCACGTCAAACGAAACCGCGTGGATGGTACTCGCCAAATGAGAGTATTGCGGAAGCCATAGCCTGAAGCTATTGTTCAGCACCTGAACCACAGAATAGAAACACAGCCCCAGCGCAACCATCCTTTGTGCGGGCTCTAAACGGATTCTGTAATAGCTAGTGAGGGTCAGCAGCGCGATCAAGATCACAGTCGCAGTCACCTCAAACCCACGCTCGGCGGTCAGGATAAACGCGAAGATCCAGTAAGCGTTTCGGTAGCTATCTCCCGCCGCGATGACTAGCAGTACCATCATCACCAAACACAACAACCGCCACGCGAGCGCCCAGACACCGCGATAGTCGCGCAAGATCCGCCAGGCGATCTCCGCCGTTGCTGCTCCACGAGCGGCCAATAGGACGGCTTGCGTTAACCAGTAATAGAAAAACGCAGTCCGAGGGGCATAGCCACCGTAATACGCCCACCATGCACCGGGTTCGCGCAAGAGAACGAGGAAAAGATATGCCGTGAAGAGCGGAAGTCTAAGGTATAGCCTCCGGCGCAGAGCGAAGACACACACCACCAGGAGGAGCACGGAGCCTGAGGCCCACAGCAAATAATCGCCGCACGTCAGTGACATGAGTTCTGAACCCTATAATCTCCGATTCCGATTTTGAAGAGGCACTGTTTTAGATTTGCAGTGGTTTGGCGAAAACTGAGGAGGAACAAAACAGTGCCGCGAGAAATTACCTCGATCTTTGGAAAAAAGAAAGTGGTTTTGCGAGAGGCGCCCCGTCCGGCGACCCCTCTTGGAGGGTTGAGCGTTTTTGTGAAGTTTCTAGAGAAGATCGGATAGGCCGAATTCAGTGGATAGCGTTTCCCGGCCCGTCGCCGTCGCGCTTCCTCTGCGTTCCTGTGAGCGACCTCTGCATCGCTTTCGCGCTGTTTCTGGTACCGCCGTGCAGCGTCCTCCTGGTCGTAGCAAGGACTCGCTTGCACCGCTGTCTGGAGATTCATGGATTACAGGAATCTCTCGCGGAAGATACAGCCTCCAGCAAGGGCGCTCCGTTTGCAAAGTGTTGCAACCCTTCCGCAAGAAATTGCTTCTCCCTCTTTTCTGGAACTGTCTGGATCGGTTCGATTCCACGTAAGTGTTTGAAGCTCAATGAATAGCAGGGAGGCACATTCGAGAGGGCTAGATCGATTGGTATCAAACATGCTGAGCTCATAGGCGTTGTTCTCGAACCACAGGGGCGACCTGCTGCCAAAAACTAGTCCAATCAAAATGTAGCTCCTCCGGGTTATTTGTCCGAGGAGCACCGAGATGCCGAAATTAAGGAACTGGGAATATGGATTCTCAGACGATTCTAACTTCTCCCCAAACGATTGGCTCTTCCGCAAAAAGACAAGTCATCCGATTTGACGCCGGCGTGTCCCCGCCAACGCTGCGCGTTGTCGATTGGCTCATCATTGCCGCTGCAAGCTCTGCGCTTGCCTGGTCATGCGTAGTCTACTCCGCGCGGCGTGCCTTCTGGTATGACGAGATTTTCTCGTGGATGATGGTCAGCGACCGCTCGCTGGTGCACATGATGCGCTCGGTTGCGCATGCGGCTGACGATGGTGGTCCCCTCTATTACTTACTCGCTTGGCCTTGGGCGCACTTGTTCGGTTCGAGCGAGCTGAGTCTGAGGCTGTTCTCAACCTTTGGCCTCATCATCGCGCTTGCGGTTACGTGGTGCACCCTGCGTCGCTCTCATGGTTTCCGTGCAACCGCGTTCGGCGGCCTGACCACGTTTTGCACCTCACCTCTGCTTCTTGGCCAAGTTGCTGAAGCCCGCTTCTACGGTCTGATGACCGCGCTGACGGCACTGGCCGTTGCTGCGTTCGCGGCCACCGCCAATACTAAGACCGTTTCACGAAGACTGGTCGTATGGACGGCCTTGGCCCACGCGAGTCTGACGCTCAGCCACCCCCTGGGGATTCTTTATAGTGGATTAGTTTTAGCAGCTCTTCTGGTGTGGGACACACTCCATAGTCGCTGGCGTCCGCGAGCATACGTTGCGATCGCCTCAAGTTGGACCGTTCTACTGCTCTGGGTCAGACCTTTCATGCGCGTAGCAGAACTTGGCAAACCGCGCGGCTGGATTCCCATGCCCACGCTGAGCAGCTTGCTTTCCGCGTACCATTTGGGATCGCAGCTATGGCTACTGCTAACGCTGATCGCATTGGGGACGCTCTCCCATACGGGTGTGAGTGCGATAGAAACGTTGCCACGCCAGACCAGAGATGAGCGAAAGGCGCTCGCGCTCGTTGGATTCTTAATCGTACAGATGCCGGCTGTACTTTATGTCCTATCGCATATCGCCCAACCATTGCTGGTCCAGAGATACCTGGCACCTGCTTCTGTTGGCTTCGCAATCCTGTTCACGCAACTTGCCAGCATCTTGGAGGTCCGCAGGGGGGAAGACATTATGAGCGGCATGATTCATACGGTTTGGGTTATTTTACTCATCGGATTATTAGCCTATCCTGTCATACATGCCCGTCGTTCTCCGCCGCGATATGCTCCAAATACTGCAGTCGAGGCGCTTGTGCCGCACGGAG
>QHYQ01000141.1 GCA_003224175.1 Acidobacteriota bacterium | reverse complement strand
TCCAGGCGATTCTGATCATGGCGAGCAGCACGTATCCAGTCACGGTCGCCAGCATTGTGATCATTCTCGGCTACGGTCGTGCGTTCTGGGAATAGTACGCATACGTTTTTAGTTACGAGCTGCGCATTGCTTCGCCAGCGTCACCGCTTGATGGCCGAGGCCGCAAGGTTCCGGCCCTTATTTTATTTTTTAGTCGTACCATTTACTTTCCCCACCCTCCTGCCATACTAAATACCTGCCCCGAAATCCCTTTCCCTGGAAGCGTGCGGGACATGAGGCCCTTTAAGGAGGCCCTATGGACCGCAAAAATGAGACATTCCATCACCACATCCGCTGGCAAGGTGGCGCGCTGAATTGGGAAACGTGGAGTACTCGAGCGGCGGCGGAATACTCTGCGCGGCAGATTGTGCGACCCGGCGAGACCTACGTAATCGAGGAATTCGGCGAAGCGTGCATGACTTGTGGGGCTATACGAGTCAAGACGGCACGCGCCGGAAAGTGAATTGTGCGCTGTGCCGGGCCGGGCCGCAAGGTTCTGGCCTTTATTTTTGATGGTAGAATCCGCCGCAACGGAGGTGCCCACCCTGTGAAGCCTTTTCTTCTCCTAATGTTGCTCTCGCTCCTCGTTCCAGCGATAGGACAGGAGAGTGGGTCGGCGCAGTCTAAGAATGCCGTTGTCGGCACCTGGAAATTAGTGTCTGCCACTGAGACCACGAAGAAAGGTGAAGTGAGAGCCGCATATGGTTGGCAGAATCCCGCAGGCTTGCTCACTTACACCGCTGACGGCAGGATCATGGCCATTACCACGAATGGCAGACGCAAGCCCCTGTCAGTTTCCGACAACATTGGCGCACCAGCCGAGGAAAGGGCCGAGGCGTTCGCCACCATGACCGCTTATGCGGGAAGCTACACCCTGAACGGTAACAGGGTGATTCACCATATCGAGGTCTCTTCGATGCCAAATGCTGTAAACACCGACCAGGTGCGTCTCATCCATCAACCTGAAAGGCAACTCCTTGACCCTGCGAACGCTCACTATGGCGAATGCGGGCGCACAAATCGCATATCGAGAAGTCGTTTGGGACCGGATTTCAAGATAAGTAAGCCTGTTTCTCTGCGACAGATTTTACTGCTGCTTGGCTAGAGGTCGTGCCCCTTCAACAGTCGGGCGAGGTTCTCAGCCTGCGAATAGCTGAGTCCCGAACGGCCCGAATTTTTACAGAATATTTGTTTGACTGGGATTCGGTTCTAGGAAGAGAATCTACCAGCTTTCGCGGAACCCTCTGTTCCAGTTCGGCGTAGTCCCTCACCCGAACCTCTCCACAGTAGTTCTGGGAAAGCGACCCCAAGGGAAAAAGGCCCATCAGCACTCTTTTCGGAGGCTAGTTTGCTGCCCAGCAAGCAAGAATTGGCCAATTAAGAGTGGCACGTCAAATCAACTGCGAACCAAGCAAGCTAAGGAGAACACTGTCAATTGCGACGGCACCGGTGTGTTTACCCGTGTCCTTACCGTGAATGGCGTCGCAACGAACCAAATGGATGACTTCATGATTACTGGGGCTATCGTCAAAGATGATCACTTGGTCGCGACGGCAATCGTCGACGCTCAGAGGACACCGAGCGTTATTGTTGCGGGAGGCATCTTCCTGACTCGCTCTTTTACGCGACTACCAGATACAGACTCGCAACAATAGACATTGGCATCGAGCGAATACAGGGCTGCGAATCAGCTTCGTCAATGGAGTCTCATTGTCATCATTCGCTGAGCACCCACAGCGAAAACACGCGACTGCTGTTAGCCCCAAGATCCCATAGGCCACCATGGAGCAGCCACATCGGATCAGGGCGACCCCAGCAACGGTCACCGGAGCCATAGCATCTGCCGCGACTGGTGCCTGCTGTCGCCGCGTCACTCTGCACCGCCGCGAAAACCCGATTGCGCGAGCTTCGCCTTTATTGCGTTCCCGGCTTAAGTGGGTTCGACAGCGCTCAGCGCCGACTGTTCCTGATACGTGCCTGCGAGCAAGACTCATAAATATCTGCGACAATATAAGCCAGGTGCGTGAGGTTAAGCCGGGATTTCCGATTTGATCCTATGCTGCCGCCCGAGTTCTCCCAATGGCGGTACACAGGCTGCTGAAATTCTTAATCGGTCCGCAATTTCTTCAACGCTCCTGGCGGAGGACTCCCCGCGCCCATTGCTCCAACGGCGGCACATCCGAATCGATCAGATTAAGTAAATTGGCTACCGCCAGAAGCTACCTCGAAAAGCGCGGTTGCAGGAGCGGGAAGAAGGGATCTGTTCCGCGGCCAAGCAGAAAGGTGTGGAGCGCGCCGAAGCACGCGGAGTTTTCGAGTTGCAGAGAGTCGTTTCATGTCGCCGTGGTAAGCACCGGTGGAGAACGCAGTTGGATTTCGGCAGCGGTGAGCCGCTCGATGACCTTCATGGTTCCACCACACTTGGGACAGCGATAAAGATCGGGGGAGTCTTCGGTGGAAGAAGGGTGTTGTTCGGCAGGCGGTTGTTGTTGGCGGTTTCGTTCGAGGAAGGCAGCTCCTGCGATGCGGATGAGATCGGCCACCTCGAGGGGCGGCCGGCTCATCTACTCCTCCTGCGTGGACCTGCCTTTCAGTTTCAGCGAGTCCAGAGGGCTCGCGGTTGCCTGGAGGTGACGTTGCGAAAGATGCAGGTAAATGGTGGTCTCTTTGAGATCGCGATGGCCTAACAAGATCTGAATCGTGCGCAGATCCGCGCCGGCCTCGAGAAGATGCGTGGCGAAGCAGTGACGCAAGGTGTGGGGATGGACTTGTTTGTGGATGCCCGCGCGCTTAACAGCCTCCCGGCACGCGTTCCGGGGTGTTGCCGTATCGATGGGCTGATCACTGTTGTGCCAACGGTGGCCTGGAAACAGCCATGGGCTGGACTTTCTCGGCAAGCGGCGCCAGTGCTCGCGCAGTTCCTCGAGCAGTTTTGGGCTGAGCATCACATCGCGATCTCTTCGTCCCTTGCCGCCTTGAATGTGGATCACCATGCGCTGGCTGTCGATGTCGCTGACCTTCAAGTGTGTCAACTCGGCGTTGCGCACTCCGGTGGCGTAGAGCGTCATGAGCAGAATGCGATGGAAGGAAGTTCCGGCCGCATGGATCAATCGCGCGACTTCTTCCTGGCTGAGGATCGCTGGCAGGCTATGGGTCCTTTTCGGATAGGGAGTTTCCGCGATGCTCCAGGCCTTCTTTAGTGTCTTGATGTAGAAGAACCGCAGAGCCGCCAGTTGTTTCGCAACGGTGGCACGTGACAACCTTCGCTTCTGAAACAGCTCGGCTTGGTATTCGCGAATATGTCGCGGGCCTAAGCGATCCGGGGAACATCGGAAGCGTCGAGCAAAATCTTCGACTGTGCGGATGTAACAGCGTGTGGTATTTTCAGAGTAATTACGAAGCTGGAGTTCTTCCAGCATCACTTTTCGAAGATGGGTCACAGGGCAACCTCCTGTGACCCACATTTACATCAAGCCATCGAGCAGCCAACGCTCCACTACCTCACGCGAAGCGTCCGCCGCCGGGCGGCTACGTCCAAACGGCCTTCTCGGAAACTGGCTCACTGCCCACACACGCTGGTGAATGAACGGGCGCCCTCAGGCCGGATTCTTTGAGACCCCCAAGCCATCGACCTCAACGTCAAGGTGGTGATTGATGCGCAGCCCATAAATGCCGTCGGTCTTCGCGGCCGGCCCGGTTCTGGGAAGTGATTTCACGACCGTGCCGTTGACGACGAAATCAATCTTATCGGCCATGACGCGTACTTCGAGCGCATTCGTGCAGCTTCCATTCGCGTCGGGCTTCTTGACGGCGCTGCTGGACGTCTTGTCAGACACTTCCTGTGTCGAACTGCCTGTTCGGCGTTTGACAAGCCACGTTCCGTCATCGGTGATCACAAAATACAGATACTCTTGCCCCGCCGCTGCGAGATTGCTCCCTCCGAAAATGAGCCCGTAATATTCGAGGTAGCCAGTCGACTTCATTAGCTTGAATGTGCCTTTGAGCGTGTAGTTACCGGTTGCCGTATTTGCGGCGTTCCAGAAGACTGCTGCCTGAGGCGTGGTCACGTGGAAGCCCGATGCCGTGGTGACGAGCTTAATTGGGCCCGGGGCGTCCGGATCTGAAGCTTCGGTGCTGCGATCCACCCGCAGCATCCATCCCTTTGGTACCTGCGCAAATAAAGGCACGATCGCGATTAACGCGAGCACCGCGACACCAGCATGGCGCTTCATCTAGGGCCTCCCTTGAGAATATGATTCCGATCATACTCCGAGTTCCGCCACGCTTTGAAACGAATTGGATCTGCCTTCGGCGTTGGAATCATGCCCCGACGGCGATTCCTCAAACCGGCGGCGAGCGAAGCACCTATCCGCAATGGACGGATCAAAAGCCTCTCTGCCCTGCGCCCCGAGAAAGCGTCAGTTTTCGTGCGCGTAAACAGCGATGCAACCCTGCTTGGCAGGAAAGCCAAACATGGTGTTGCACACGTCCGTTGGTGAGGCGGCGGTCGGAATCGCGATCGGAACGAAGATGTGATTGTTCTCCCGGAAGGCAGCCACCGAATGGGAGCCGGGTCCGGCGGGCAGATTATTCAGCAACTTGTTAGACGAGGCATCAATGACGCTGAGAGTCGGATTGCCGCCGAATCCGCTGGGGGCGTAATAATTATTGTCCCCAGGGTTATACCAAACCTCGTCGGCGCCCTTGGTTCCTTCAACCGACGCCAGCACCTTGCCCGTCAACGCGTCCAAAACGATCAGCGGCTTTCCTCCTCCGCATCCGACGAGCAGGTGTTGCGAAGGACCGAGCACCAAACCGGAGCCGCAGTTCCCGGTGGGGTACATCGCTTCGATAGTCGGTGCCTTGGGGTCCTTCAGGTTGAAGATCACCACTTTGGAGGTCTCCCCCATGCCCGGCACCGTCGCGAGCATGCGGCCGCCTTTCAGTTCCGGATCCCACAGCGGCTGCTCGAAGCCCCGCGCATCCGGGAAGGGAACCTTGCCAAGAACCGCGTAGGGCGGATCCGAAGATATGATCGAAGCGTAGGGAGGTTTCTCCTCGGGGTTGCCGGCGATGATGATGTGATCTTTGGGATCGAATACGATTTCGTCCGCGCGGCAATTAGCCCCGGTGGAAATTGTGGCAATAGGCTTGACGTTAGTGAAGGGTGGCTCGGCCTTGTTCAGATCGAACACTTTCACCGTGCCATGCGCATCATCGGCCCATAGTTGGTTGTTCGGTGTGACCAAGACGCCGTTGGGGCCCATTCCTTCGATTTGGCCACACGGATCGTCGGGAAGACCCAGGCCGTGAAAGCCGGTAATGCGGCCCAGAAACAAATCGTTTTCAGCGTCAATGACGTCCACGCCGCCGTTCCCGGATTCGGCCAAGTAGTACCTCCCGGTAGCTTGATCGACCCAACTGATGTCGAACCGTAGAGGATTGCCAGGCAGATAGATCCCGCCGAGAAGTTTGACTGGCTTTTTCGCACTGGGCTTGGGGCCGGCATCCGCACGCGGGCCCGCGTTTAGGGCCAGGACAAGAGCGACCGTGAGCGACAAGAGCAACAGAGCAGACCCGGTCGTTTTCCTCGGAGATTTCTTCGGGGCGAGCATCGCTGGTTCTAGCCTTGGGCCCATCACATGGCTCCTTTCGGCGTGTAGGCGAGGCCTCCGACGCGACTGCGCGCTCGGTCGCCTTCTCTTCAGCTTACGGGATAGCAACGAATGGGGGTGATGATACTTAGCTCACGTTGGGGTTTCAAGCTTTGTTACTTCTCGCCAGCCTGGTGTTTTCTCTAGACATCGTTAGTTTTTGGTGTAGCATGCCGCCGACATGCTCCTTCATCTCGGGCGGTTGTTGCAGAACAACTCATTCATCGTCACGATCAACGAAGTGCCGGTGACCGCTGCGGCGCTCGAGATCATTCATTACTTCAGTATGTTTCTGGTTGTCGGTCCGACGGCGATGGTGGACTTGCGTGTCCTCGGAGCAGCGGATCGGCATCACCCGGTTGCAGAACTAGCGGAACGGTTTTTCCCCTGGGTGTGGGTGGCGCTCGCGTTTAACGCGCTGTCAGGGTTTCTCATGTTCGCGGGCAATGCCGTTGCGTATATTCCCGAATCGACGTTTCACGCCAAGATGCTGGTAACTTTGCTGGCCGTGGTGTTCACCCTGGCGGTTCAGTGGAGCGTGCCGAAATGGGATCGGTTGCCCGTGATCCCTGCCACTGCAAAGGTTGTGGCGCTGCTCTCATTGGTGCTCTGGATCGGGGCAATTCTTGCGGGAGTGGAAGTCCCGGCTCTTTCCGGCATCGGCTAGTGTGTAGAGATTCACTCGCTAAAATTGAAGGGCATTGAAGGGGTCGGCGCATTGGTAAATTTCGGTAACTGGCTGCAGAACACCTCTTGGGCCTTGGCGCTCGCCACTTCCGACTGGGTCTATCCGTTCGTACAGGCGACCCATTTCACTGGCTTGTCGCTATGGATTGGGACCAGCATTGCCGTCGACTTGAGCCTGCTGGGCGTAGGTAACAAACGGCAGCCGCCTTCCAGGCTCTCGGACGCGTTGTTTTTGTGGAACTGGATCGGATTTGCGATCGCTATTGCCGGCGGCTTCCTTCTCTTCTCCGTCTCGGCCGCGACCTACCTGATAAATCTCGCCTTCCTTACCAAACTCGGCCTGCTCATTCCGCTGGCGCTGATCCTGCACGTGGTCGTGCAGAAAAAAGTGCGGGCCTGGGGGCAGATGCCGCAGATCCCTGCGGTGGCGAAGCTTGCGGGGCTGGCCGAACTTCTGTTGTGGCTGTCGGTCGCGACGGCCGCAGTTTCGATCCCCTACGTGGGCTGAAGCTTCTGCGGTTGGATCGTACCCGCTTTATTCTCCGCCTAGCCTGAACACGAGCACATGGCCATCGGAATGGTATTTGATTTGTTTCAGGAATCCCCAGTGCTTCGAGTGGTCCTTCGCGGCAATGCAGGTGAGCGTAACGACTTCCCCGACCCGCCAGTCCCCCCGGTGCACTCCCGCGCGGCTGTAGGTGCTCGGGGGATTCCCCTCGCAACCCCACGTTTCCGCCGTGCCCGTGCTCTCGTCCTTGACTTCCACCCAAGTGGCTGTGTGCGGGTTAATCCAGTCGACCTTTTTCAGGACACCCGTGACCGTCCATTCCTGATTGGGGTCAAATTCGGCGGTAACCGAATGATGCGCCAAAAGAGGAGCACTCACCGCTAGAAGCGCGATGGCAGAGAGCAGCATCCCGCACACTTTGTTTTTGTTCATGGAGGTGTACCTTTGTAATTCCTCTTCGCGTGTCCCTACTTGGCCTGCTTGGCGGCCAAACGAAACTCGTTCCTGTTGATCTTGATGGACCCGTCGAGGTCCTTGGCCACGACCGTGGCGCGAACATCGTATTTCTTCTGTCCGTCCGTTACCGTGGCGTGAAGAAACCCGCCCTCCAAGGTCCCTTCCAGCGGCATTTCGCCGCTCTTGCTCGTGACCGTGCCGGTCACCTTGCTGCCCTGCTGCTTCATCACCCACTGCTGGTTCATCATGCCTTCGATTGTGCTGTAAATCTGCACGTTCCAGCTTCCCGCGATGTTGGGAATCCTCGCCGCGGCCGCAGCCGTCGCCGGGTCGACCGCATCCTTCGAGGTGACATAAGGGGTCTCGTCCTCTTTGACCAAATGGCTCTTATCCAAAGGCAGGCACATGGTCGGGCGGATATAGTCGCCCGGGGCGGCGATTTGTGTCTGCCGCGGAGTCATCACCCAAGGCTTCGTAAACATGACGGGATCTTCCACCGTGGCCTCGTAGGTCAGCACGTCGGCTGCGCGAGTCCAGCGCTCCACGACGTGTAGCTGATCGCTATGCATCATCGCCAATTTCGGCCCGACCGTTCCGGAGCCGAGCCAGGTCTCGTCGTTGAGCCCGGCCACGTCCACGACGAGCGTATCGCCTTCCCAGTGCCCGATAGAGTGGCCGTAATAGGACGGGTCCAAATCCTTGGGATGTTGGCCGTTTAAGTAAACAATCCGGAAATAAGGGCCCGGTCTGTCTTCGTAGAGAAACGCGACCACGTCGCGGTTCTGCACGATCTGCATCGCGTAACCGCCGCCGCCGCGAAGCGACCCGCGCGGCACGCCGTACGGGATGCAGTCATACTGCGGATCCGCCGGTGACGCATCGCCGTGCATTGCGTCGCCGATGGCCTTGACCTTGGCCAGGTATTCCGGCTTATACGGCGGCTCCTCGCAGGATACGCAGAGGCGATCGAGGACATTCACTTTGCCGTTCTGAGTTTGCCGGATTTTGGCCTCGCCGTCTCCCCCGGCGCCATTGGCTCCGCCGTAATCAAAGAACACCGAACCGTCAGCGGACCGGACCACCACGTGCTGGCCGGGTTTTTCCTCTACCGGGTCTCCGGCAAAAATGTCTCCGAGGTTGTAGAAGCCGCTCAGATCCGGGTGACCATCCGGCGTCCGCGGCGTCGGTTTCGATGCGGCTGTTTGCTTCGCGGCCTGTGTCGATTTCGCGGCAGCCGAGGCCTGCACGGCTAGAGTAGATTCCCAAGCCGCCGGCGTCCTCGCGGCGGAGGCCGATTTCGCGGTCGCAGGTGCGGGAACCGATGTCTTCGCAGCCGGCGCCTTCGCCGTTGGCGCATCCTGAGCCACGGCACACCAGGGCAGAAAGCACAACCCCGCCAGCCCCGCGGCAGCTACGATCACGCAGCGACTGAGATTCGCTCTCATCTCGCCTCCTCCCCGCACCTTCGCCGTCAACAGACCCGCACCCTCGCCGGCAACAGAAATGTCCGGAGCGTCTCACCTCGTCTTGGCGCAACGGGGTTTGGTGTGCTGATCGCTCTCTGCGCGGATTCTCCCACCCCCCGCCGCAGCCGTCAACGCCAGTCGCACAGCCACTCTTGGCTGTGCAAATTTACCATCCTCGTTTGCATTACAGTCGATTCGGGGAGAATAGCCCCACCTATCCCGCCCCGGCGCCCCCGCTTGAACCCGCCCGGTTCGAAAGGCGCTTATGGAACCTAATTGCTTCTTCGTTGGGAGGGACAATCTCGTGAAAACCGCGATGCAGATTCCTTGCCATCCTAACAATGAGGTTGACAATCCGATGCGCTGACTCAGCGCTTTCGTGAAGCGCCTGTCCTAGACGGACTGATTTGTCACCACTATCAGCGATGTACTTTTCATCGACGACCCCGCCCTTATGTTCGTACACATGCCTTCGGTGAAACATCAATCCCGCGAACTCCATATCGTCGACAGAAATTCCCTCCAGAAGATCAATGTCCATCGCCTCCCGTAGGTCAGCAACAGCAGATTTCAGATTTTGGAACGTGCGTTTTGAGAGTCGATTCTTGCGGGCAGAACTCATACCCACGCGCCGAACCAACTCCACCACGTATCCACCTACCAGCGAGTCGAACTCGGAGACCGCATCTCTAACGTACGATTCGTGGGGTCCGCCTGAATTAATGCGTGCTCGAAGACCAGGAACGACTTTCTCCGTCAACTCCTGGAGACCATTCCACGTGCTGCACACTGAGCAGTACCCGAACCGGCCAAGAATGTCATTCACCTCACCGCACTCGGCGCAAGTAAATCTGTTCTGCTGACTCTCTTCCGCATAGTAGAAGGGCGGCTTTTCCGTTTCCCTTCCAGCGGCATCAGCTACCGCATCCATGTCAATAACATGTTCACCATCGACATCGGACTCCAGTACCTCTCTCATTTTGGCGCAGAATTGCGCAACGTATGAGACCTGTCCTGGTGTCAGGAAATTGAGAGTAGGCGCACTGACACCGCAATACGGACAAAACTGAGGGTCCCGAACCGACGCCCGCCAATACCCATTACAGGCTGGACAGCAGCGACCGAAGAGGCCTTCGCTGTCTGACGAAACAAACACCTGAAACACCCCGCCCGGAACCGGAGGAACCTTGACCGGGCTACCGATGCCGCCGAGTTCGGCAAGACAAAACGGAATCCCGCTAGGCAAAGCCCAGACACAAAACATCACGGCCGGGACAGGTCGGCAATGAGACCAAGTTACCTGATAGCCGCGCCGTCCTCTCTCGTCTGTCAGCACACGGATGGTTACCCTCCCTCCGCAGTGCCCCACCGCTTCGAATTCAGGCCTCTCACTCATATATCAAATCATAGCTTGTCCGGTGCCGGCCTGCACTGCTGCCGCCGACGCTCCGACCGGACTTCCACAGTTCATTCGAACAACTCTGTCCGCTACCATTCGAACGAATTTATCCAATATTATCAGCGTTCATTAGAATAATCTATCGGTAAACAATATAATTGATGTCTATATACTGTTATGGTAACATAGCATATGACGACCGTACAAGAACCACTCAAAGGCCACCGCGTTTTTCCGCATCCTTGTTCCCTCGAGAATCCCTCGGAAGCAAATCGCGCCGATCTCCCGCCGAACAAGGTCAACCACGGCTCCGCCTCCGCACCGGCGGCATGTGACGTTCAGCCTTCCGCCGCAAACGATGATCCGGTCGTCGATGAAAATGTCTTGCCCTATCGTTGCCAATTCACGTTCTCCGATGGCCGCCAATGCCGCATGGCGCGCTCCGAAATCCATCCCTCCCGCTGCCGCTTTCACGCTGAACGAGAAGAACAGTTGTTCGGCGACCCGGCACCCGGAGGTAACGTCGTCGGCGCCGTACCCGACCTTCCCGAGCTCCATTCCGCCTGCCGCGACCTCACTACCGCGACGGGAGTTAACCGCGCTCTCGCTCAGGTCTTTCGCCTGCTCGCCCAACGGCGCATCTCGCGCCAGGAAGCCGCCACCTTCGGCCACCTCGCCCAGCTCTTGTTGCGGACGATCTCCCTCATGCGCCAGGAGAACCTGACGAGCCGACCAGGATCGTCAAGTTCGGCGGCGAAAGTCTACCCACAGGATGAGCTTTCGCCGGTCAACTCTTCGCGCGAACGTCATGGCGATCAGGAGCTTTCGCGCGTCAACAAAGCGCCGATCCAATCAGGATTGGCGTCCCGAGAGAACAGCGTGAACGCGGGATCTCTCAGTGACCAATCGGAAGCTTCTTCGCCCCGGATGCCTTCGCGCGTGACCTCCCAGGAACATTCGCCGCAAGGCACGAACGGTGCCTCCGGACCTCACCCGGCTTCGGCCAGCCTGCATCCATCGGCCCCAATAGCTCCGGCAGCACCTTCCGAACCGCTGGCTGAATGCACAGCTCGCAAAAGTTCACCTGGAATGAACACAGGTGCAGACGTCGTTCGCAACTCAAGCGAAATGAGCACATCCAAAATTGCGGGACTTAAACTTACGCAGAATGAACACTTACAGAAAAATGGCGGGGCCCCTCTGGGGCGCGCAAAAGTCTACCAACAGGATGAGCTTTTGCGCGTTAACAAAGTCGGCCATCGCCGCGAACGTCATGGACATCAGGAGCTTCGCGGCATTAACAAAGTCAGCGGGGGGCCGACGAAATTGAGCAACCCTTGATCCGGTTGTCGAGTGCGAAAGGGCTAACTCCTGCGGCAGCAAGGTAGAGAGAATCGCAAATCGGAGATGTGAGATGCGGCGCCGCCTTGACATGCGGGCGATAGCGGGTATACACATCCAGCGCTCGCGAGGTAGGAGTATGAAATTCAAGCTGCCCCTGTACTTTATTGTGGGCGCTGCGATTGTGTCCGCTGGGCTGTGCGTCGCGTCACTTCCCTCATCCGCCCATCACGGCACGGCGGAACACGACAACAGCAAGACGATCTCTCTTCAAGGAAGAGTCACGACCTTGCAATATCTGAATCCACATGCGTTGATCCTCTTCACCGTCAAGGACGACAAAGGACAAACCACAGAATGGACCGCCGAGCTTCAGAGTCCGAATCTGCTGTCGAGACGCGGCTGGAGCAGAAGCACGCTGAAGCCCGGAGACCAGATCATCGTCACGGGCCACCCGGTCAAGAATGGCGCGAAGGCCATGTCCGGTCAGAAGGTCGTATTTACCGACGGGCGAGAGACCCCCAACATGGGATTGCCTCCCGATTCTTCCAAATGAGCAGCCGGACTATTTTGGGGTTTTGCAGGGGCTTTTTGTTTTGCAGGGGCTTGTTGCTTTGCACGGGCATTTTGTTTTTCACTGGCGCCGTCCTGGCTCCCTCTGCGCTGCACGCGCAAGCTTCACAACTGCAAACTTCAAACCCGCGAAAGGCCGGAGGCCAAACCACAAACCAAGCCTCGAATGGGGACTCCAAAGGGGCTCCGGCTGACTTCGCGGGCGTCTGGTACCCGTCAACGGGAAGCACCTTGGGAGCGGCCACGCCCGACAATCCCGGCCAGCAGTTTGTCTGGCTCGATTCGGAGGGCAAACCCCTGAAGGGTCCTCTGCCTTTGACTGCGTGGGGACAGGAGAGAATGAAAGCCAATCGGCCCACAGGACCGCGCACGACTTCAATCGATTCGGACGACCCCGATTTCCGATGTTTCCCGTCCGGTGTGCCGAGGATCTATCTCTTCCTCTACCCGCTCGAGATTGTGCACACCCCTGGGCGCGTGCTCATGCTTTTCGAGTACGGCCACGTCATTCGCCAGATTTTTACCGACGGGCGCGGCCACGTGCAGGACGCGGAACCGACCTGGATGGGCGATTCCATTGGCCACTGGGAGGGAGACACGCTGATCGTGGACACCACGGGTTTTAACGATAAGACCTGGCTTGGTTACGGCGGCCAGCCGCATTCCGACGCTCTTCATGTCATCGAGCGCATCCATCGCATCGACCACGACTCGTTGATGATCGACATCACCCTCGACGATCCCAAGGCCTACACGATGCCCTTGCACACACAAAAGAAATATATTTTGAAGCCCGATTGGAACATCATGGAGTTCGTCTGCGAGGACAATTCTCTCAACTTCCTCGAATACGAGAAGAAGGTCAGAATCCAACCGTAGGGCTGCACCTCAGACGCGGGTGGGGTTGAAGCGCTGAGAAGAAATAAACAGGGAGAGACAAATGAACAAGCTTGCGTTACTAGGGGTGGCGATTTTGCTCTGGACTGCGCAGCCCGCCATCGCGCAAACCGCCGCGCCTTTGAAATTGGCAACGAAGTACGAAATACCCACGTCGGTGAAAGGGCGCTTCGATCATCTCGGGATAGACACGGCCGGCAATCGGCTTTTCGTTGTCGCCGAGGAGGGCGGGCAGGTTCTGGTATTCGATTTGGGCAGCGGGAAGATCGTGCACACGATCATGGTCCCTCATCCCCACGCCGTCCTCGTCCGCAATGACCTCAACCGCATTTATATTACGGATGAAGAAAAGGGCGCCGTAAACATTTACGACGCGAAAACCTACGAAATGCAGAAAGCTGCGAGTTGGCCGGTCAAACTGGGCAAGGACAACTCCACGATGGCGTTCGACGAATCTGCGCATCGCCTTTTCGTCGGATGCCGCAGCGGGCAGATGGTGGTCTTCGATGCGCAGACGGGAAAGGAACTTCAGGCGCTTCCTATCGGGAAGGGAGCAGACGATCTGATGTTCGACCCCGCGAGTAAGCGTATTTACGCGACTTCCGGCGGTGCCGGGGTGATCAACGTATACAAGGAAACCGACCCGGATCACTATCAGTCGCTGGGACAGGTCCCCTCCGGTCCGGGCGGCAAGACGGGCCTTCTGGTGCCGCAGTTGTCTCGCCTTTTTGTTCCCGTGCCGGGGAAAGGGGCTACGCCGAGCGCGGTGTACGTCTACGAGCTTCAGTGAACGGCGCTGGAGCGGGCATCAGGGTTCGCGAGGTTTCACAGAACAACCTCTTCGACCCAATGGATAGGCAAGAATCTTGTTACTTCAGCGCAGAATTGACGTATCCGTGCTGTAGAACCTTTTTCAGGTCCGGCCGAATACTCAAATACGTGATGTGATCCGGGATGGCGGAAAATCCGTGCGGCACATGCTCCGGAATTATGATCACGTCGCCCGTTTTTATGTCGCGGCTCGTGTATCCCACCATGGTGCCGCCGCAGGACGGGCCATTGAGGACGGTCGTCACTTCATCATTCGGGCCAGAACGTTTGCCGTTGACGATGGTGCCCCCCGTGATCAGAGTCCCGCTGCCCGATATGACGACGTAACTCTCGGCAGTATCGTCGTGGATGATTCCGTTGGGACCTGTCGCACCGGGGCGCTGCTCGCCGCAAGAGGTGCTCGCTGCCGCAGGCGCGGCGTTTCCGCCGCCCGCATTTGCGGTCGCGCCACCGCCTTTCATGGCTCCACGGGCAACGACGGCGACGCCGAGTTGATACTGACCCATATCGATGACCCTGAGCGTGTTATCCGGAATGGTGCGATGCGTATCGGCCGAGTGTTTCAAGACGGCCTTGATATTCTCATCGCTGATGTACACGCCATCTTTGGGTGCTTGAGCCAACGCTGCCGAGAATGCCGCAAACAGGAGAACCAGGATTTGCAAGACCTGCTTTCGCATGACGACCTCCTTATTTCGTTCGGTCCAGAATGATGAAACCTATCGCCCTCGTCGAGTCTGTGTGAGAACCCGATTTGAAACTTCAGCGGCTGAAGCCGTTCTCTTCTTTCTCTTCGATCTCATGGCAAACGCACCGCCAAGGAGACGTTACGGCATCCGTCACTTTTACTCCAGTTGGCATCGGTGGGCAACTAGCGGCGACCGATCCCGCAGGGCGATAGATTGGTCGAGAGGGATCGCTTCATTTTGTTGTCCATGCGAAAGGCTCAAAAGTGGGAAGGCCCCAATCGAAATACCCTGCGATTTGCGCGTTAGTTGAGCGGGCATATAATTTGCAGAATCACGGCCAAGATATACGGAGTAAGTGTTGTGCTCTAATCTGAGCCGCCGCGGGCTAGGAGGACAATGTGACAAAGCACGGGAAAATGAGAGAGGCTTGGTCGAGGAGAGATTTTGTCAAAACCACACTCACCGGCGTCGGCGCGACTGCCTTGGTCGGCGGCGCAAAGCCAGTCGATGCGGCGAATACTTCTCGGCATTGGGACAGAGTCGCGGATGTCGTAATCGTCGGGGCGGGAGCCACAGGACTGCCCGCTTCGATTGAAGCCGCCGAAAATGGGGCATCCGTCATCATTGTCGAGCAGAATTACGACATCGGCGGACACGCCATAGAGAGCGGCGGAAATATCGCTTTGGGAGGCGGAACAAGCCTGCAAAGAAAATACGGCATCGAGGACTCACCAGACCAAATGTTCTCAGACTTGGTGCACTGGCACGACTATCGGTTCAGCGACCGGGAAATTGTGCGCGCCTTTTGCGACTGGAGCGCCCCGACCTTCGAATGGCTGAAAGAACACGGAGTGGAATTTCCCGACCGGTCTCCGGTCGGTGCCGATGGTGGACCCCAAAACACCAAGAGAGCGCAGACGGTTGTGTGGACCGAGGGACCTAGTTCTGTGGCTCCGAATGGCGGAAATGGAGCTGCTCTCATGCGGCCGCTAGAAGCAAGCGCCAGAAAACTTGGCGTGCAAATCCTTCTGCGGCACAGCATGAGCGGAATCATTAGAGCAGACCAGCTTTCGGGAAGGGTTCTCGGCATCGCGGCTACGAGCCAGAGCAAGACCCTGAGCATTCAGGCCAAGAAAGGCGTGATCATAGGCACAGGAGGTCATACGAGTAACGTGAACTTCCGTCGCATGTTTGATCCCAGGCTAACCGAAGAGTACCAAGTGGTTGGGGAGCCGTATTCGCGGCAAACTGGCGATGGTGAGATCGCGGCTATGGGGGTCGGGGCATCGCTTTGGGGTGCGGCGAACCAAACCCTCGAGACGATGGCGCGATCGCACATTTTTGAAAAGCCCTACGTCATC
>QHYQ01000040.1 GCA_003224175.1 Acidobacteriota bacterium | reverse complement strand
TGACGACATCGACACTGGGCTCGATTCTGCATGCGTTTTTTGAAGATTACCTGAAGCTCCAGAAGGGACTGCGCCCGCATTCTGTGAGAAGTTATCGGGACGCCATGCGGCTCTTCCTGCAGTTTCTTTCCAAGGATCTCGAGTGCAAGATCTCACGGCTTTCCCTTGATGATCTTACCGCCGACCGGGTTTGCCAGTTCCTCAACTCTCTCGAAGAAGTCCGGGGAAATGGGGTTCGATCCCGCAATAACCGCTTGGCAGCGTTGCGGACCTTCTTTGAATACCTTGGTCGCCAGCTGCCAGAGAGACTTGGCCAGGCGCAACGAGTGCTGGCGATCCCAACCAAGCGAGTACAGCCTCCAGAAACCCTCTTCTTGGATGTCGGTTTTCGAAACGTAGGGACCCCTTGCTGAGGACTTTTTCGAAACGTTTCCCCCCTTCGAAGTGAGGTTTTTCAAAACCTTTCCCCCTCATCTGACCGTGCGGTAAACGTCTGCTGCCTTGGCCCGAGGCCAGGCAGGAGGCGTGGATGTATCGCGAGGTCACGATGATCGAATTCAGAGAAGTCCTTCGGCTCTGGCAGGAGCAGGTGCCGAAGAAACGGATTGCCGCGCGGCTGGGCTTGGATCCCAAGACGGTTCGTCGCTATCTGAGGGCGGCAGAAGCAGCCGGGCTGCGAGCTGAGATGGAGACGCTCAGCGACGAGCAGGTGCGCGACCTATTGCTGGCGCTGCAGCCGAGCGGCGGGCGTCCCCACGGCGAGGACTGGACCCGTTGTAGCGAACAACGGGAGGCCATTCAGCACTGGTTGGTGGAGGGATTGCGGCTTACTAAGATTCGCAAACTCCTAGCGCGGCAGGGCATGTCGATCGGCTACCCCACGCTCTACCGCTTTGCCGTCGAGCAGCTGCAGTTTGGACGCGCGGCTACGACCATCCCCATCCTCGAAGGCGATCCCGGCCAGGAACTGCAAGTGGATACGGGCTGGGTGGGCTGGCTCACTCTTCCGCTGAGCCCCCAGAAGCGTCGGCGTTTTCGGGCCTGGATCTTTACCGCCATCTTCTCCCGCTATCGGTTTGTCTATCCCACTTTCGAAGAAACCACGGCGCGTGCCATCGAGGCCTGCGAAGCGGCTTGGCAGTTCTTCGGGGGCATTTTCCGTGTGCTGATTTCCGACAACACCAAGGCCATTATCGTGCAGCCGGATGCGCTCACCCCGCACGTCACGCCGGCATTTCTCGAGTACACGCAGACGCGCAAGTTTCATGTGGACCCGGCCCGTGTGCGGCATCCTCGGGATAAAGCTAAGGTCGAGCGAGCGGTTTCCAGCGTGCGCGATGACTGCTTTGCCGGCGAGGTATTGGCCACGCTGGACGACGCGCGCGTGCATGCGTGTCATTGGTGCCGCCAGGAGTATGGCCTGCGCCGCCATAGTCGCACGCAGCGTCCGCCGCGGGAGCACTTCGAAGCCGAGGAACAGTCCGTGCTCTTGCCTGCCCCGACGACGCCCTACGACATTCCGCTCTGGAGCGCGCCCAAAGTGCCTCGTGATCAGTTGGCCGTGGTCGACAAAGCTTTCTATTCCATCCCGCATTCGGTGCGTTCTTGTCGGCCCGGGCCGATCAACAGACCGTTCGTTTCTACCACCACCATGTGCTGGTCAAAACCCATCCACGGAAACCGCCCGGCGGCCGCTCCATCGATGCGCAGGATTACCCGGTCGAGCGCAGCGTCTACGCACTGCGAGATGTCCAATCACTGCAGCGGCAGGCCGCCAGTTATGGTGAGGCCGTCGGCCGTTTTGCTGCGGCGTTGCTAGACAACCCCTTACCTTGGACGCGCATGCGGCGTGTCTATGCACTGTTAGGTGTGGCCCGCCGTTATGGGGCCACTCGGGTCAATGAGGTCTGTGCCATCGCCCTGGCTGCCGAGATGCTCGATGTCCGGCGCCTCAAGCGCATGCTCGAGCAGGCCGCGACACCATCGGCCACGGCGCCACCCGCACCGCTCCCCGCGGCGCGCTTCTTACGGCCTGCCAGCCAGTACGCCCTTCCGCTCGCCAAGCGCGAGCCACCCTCGAAAAAAGGAGATGATGCCCAATGACTACGGAAGTGATCAGTCCGGATCTGAAAGTCGTGCTCCGGCGTCTGAAGCTCTCGCGCATGCTGGATACCTTGCCCGAGCGGCTGGTGCTCGCCCGACAACAGAAGATGCCGCACCAGGATTGGCTGCTGCTGGTTCTCAGCGACGAAGCCACGCGACGCGACAGCCTGGCGGTCTCACTGCGGGAGCAGAAGGGGCATCTGGACCCCACCATGCACCTGGAGGCTTGGGATCCCACGGCCAAGGTCACTTTTGATCGCGCGTTGCTGAACGAACTGGTCTCCTTGCGCTTTCTGGATGCCCATGCTCATGTGGCCATCGTCGGCCCAGTGGGCGTGGGCAAGACGTTTTTGGCCCATGCTCTGGGGCACATTGCCTGCCGACGCGGTGCCAGCGTGCTGGCGCTGCGCACCGATCAGATGCTCAAGACCCTAAAGCACGCGCGGCTGGATAACAGCCATGAAGCGGAACTGCGCAAGCTGATCTCTGTGGACCTGTTGCTGCTGGACGATTTTGCGATGGACGCCATGGATGCGACCGAGAGTCGCGATCTCTACGACATCCTGCTGGAGCGTTATCGCACCAGTTCGATCATCGTTACATCAAATCGGGGCCCGGATGAGTGGCTGGCCACGTTTGCCGATCCGGTGCGAGCGCAGAGCACCATCGATCGCTTTTCGAGCAACGCCTACGATCTAGTGATCGACGGCGAATCTTATCGGCCACGCCTGAAACCCAGCCTGCCCCCGCAGGCCCAAGAACGCGGAAAGCAGCTCTAGAGAGGAAAGCGGTGCATGTTACAGGTCGACGGAAACAGCTAGCGTCGTTCCTAGGGCGTCCTGACGCGAAATTTTTCGTGGAAAAAGGCGATGAACAGAAAAACGCAAAAAAAGCAAACCGAAGAAAGCTTGTGGAAACTGACGCCGCTGATGGAAATGGGCACAAAACGCGCATTTCCACCGCGGCTTGAAAAAGCCGCGCCCACTACGCTTGGCTTTTTCACACTTCCCACAAGCCCGACGGCGGCGGTTCCATCTACCTTAACGAAGTCAAACAAACTGCCGCACACATGGGCAGCATCTTCCAGGAGGGTTGACTAGACATCCGAATGCCCGTTAGGGCACACTTCACGCATCAGGTGAGAGGAACTCCGGGGGGAAAGGTTTTGAAAAGCCGGGGTCCCTTCCTTCAGAAAACCGACACTTTGGAACGCGATGAGATCGAGAGCGTGCTCGCAGCATTGCCCTCCAAAGGGTCCCTCACATTGCGCGACCGAGCTCTGTTGCTGTTCCTATACAACACCGGGGCACGCGTGCAGGAGGTGGCGGACCTTTGCATGGCGAACATCAAATTCGATCCACACCCTTGCGTTCACTTGCACGGCAAGGGCAACAAGTGGCCCATCTGTCCTCTATGGCCGGAGATGGCTTCTTTGCTGAGGCGCCTCTTTGATGAGCAACCAACCACTGCCCCACCCGACCACCCGGTGTTTACCTCCTCTCGTGGCCGAGCCTTGACTCGATTTGGAATCTACAAGATTGTTCGTCGTCACACCCGACACCTCATCAAAAGCGGATCTG
>QHYQ01000236.1 GCA_003224175.1 Acidobacteriota bacterium | reverse complement strand
TTGTTAAAATTCCCCTTTCCTACGCTACTGCGGCCACCACTTTGTGGTTGTTCCGCAGTGGTTCATAAACCTCTCCGCTGACCCACAGCTTGTGAAGCAGTACGGCCAACTTCCGGGCTACGGCAACCACCGCTCGCTTTTTGGCATTCTTCCCGCCGCGTTCCGCGAGTTTCAGTCCCCAGCGCCGTAGATCACTGTCCTCTCCAAACGGTCCGAGAATGTAGTGCGCGCCTTGCACCAGCAACGTTCTCAGGTATACATCTCCCTCTTTGGTGATGTGTAGCTGTGGCTGACTCATACCTGAGTCTCTGCGACCAGGGCGCAACCCCACAAAGCATCCCGCATCCCGACTTCGGCGAAATCGGTGTGGGTCGTCCAGAGTCAGAACGTAGGCCAAGGCAATGAGCGTTCCCACCCCCTTCACCTGTTTGAGCAGGGCCACCTGGGGATAGACCTCCTTGGCGATTTGCTCGATCCGCCGGTCGTATTCCGCGATCCGCTCGTTCAACGATTCGATTTCTCCCAAAAGCGGATCCAAGGCCTCCCGCAACTCCTGGCTCAGCCCTTGGGCCATTTCCCGATTCATTTTCTGGGTGCCACATTTCGGCAGCCGCTCCCCATACGATTTCGTCAACCCGCGTGCGGTGTTCACCAACGCCGTGCGCGCACGGACCAGTCCCACTCGAGCCCGCATGACCGTCAGATGGATTTGCGCCTGGGCGCTACGATGTTGCACCGGACCCAACAACCCAGGGTCGATTCGGGCCAGCCGTGCCAGTGTCCAAGAATCGAATCGATCATCTTTCCGGCTACTGTCCCCGATCAGTCGCACGTTGCGCGCGTGAGCGACGATTACTTCGTGCCCCAACCGGCCCAATTGCCGGCTGACCCAAGGCGAATGGGTTCCGGTCTCTAGCGCGATCCGACTGCGCGGGATCCTGCCGAAGACTTCGTCGATCCCTTGCGGCGTTGTCGGTAGCTTGTGCTCCCCAATCACTTCGCCCGATGCATTCAAAATGCACTAATGGCTGAATCGGTCTCCCAGATCCAATCCGATCGTCAGCTGCTGACCTTTGAAATTCTCGATTCTGTTCATCGCTTCAGTGCTAATCTTCTTCATAGCCGGTCTCCTTTATCTTGCGCTTCGAGCGCGTCGATCATTGGGAGCGTATCGCATCCCGCTGGAGACCGGCCTTCTCATCCCATCTGATCAAGAGCAATGAGAAATTCGGCCCGCATTTCCGCCGCAGACTTTCGCAATTTGAATTTGCTGGGTTTAGTGCATCGTTTCCTCCGGAGAGAACCGCTCGCAGCGATTCGGGCGGGCGAGAGGGCCCCCGCAATCATGCTCAAGAATCTCGATGGACATAGGATGTGTCTAGCCGACGCCCTCAAAAACGGATCCGTTTTGGCTGCATTCTTCAAAGTGAACTGCGTAACGTCTCAGTTCACGTTTCCATTTCTCCAGCGGATGTATGAGATGTATGGTGGGTCGAACTTCACTTTGTGGGGAATTTCCCAAAATCACCCCAAAGACACACGAAAGTTCACGCAGCAATTTAACATCAAGTTCCCGGTTCTTATCGATGGAAAAGGTTACCCTGCTTCGAACCGATACGGCCTCACGAATTCTCCCACATTGTTCCTGATTCTGCCTGGCGGTCGTATCCAGACTCGTTGCGTTGGTTTTTCGAAGGTCGACCTGGAAACGATTGCCACAGAAGCGGCTCGCATGACCGGGAAACCAGCTATACCGCTTTTCAAACCGGAGGATGCGGTGCCATTAGGAAAGCCCGGCTGAGTGGCCCGCAACTAGGTTCCGTGTGAACCTGCTGGACTCACCGGCCAGTACCCCAGATCAGATCGGATCCAGCGGGGAAAGATTCCCTACCTTGTTCGCCCTACCACCCCGTACCTTTTTCCCCTGGCCCGTACCTTTTTAGCCCTAGTGGCCAGTATCGGTATCTACAGGTTTACCCCTATACTCCCCCGTCGTGAAGATGCACCCCGCACGTATTTGCTTAGCACCCTCAAGTGATCGCCCTTGCCTGCCGTTTGGGCGGGCACACGGAAAAGCATTCACCCTGCTCATAATGGTGACCACACTTCTCGCTACCGTTATTCTTTCGAGCTGCGCTTCCACATCGGCGGGTCTGGCTTCATCGAATAGCGCTGCCAATACGTCGGGGACGTTGACATCACCCGCTCAATCTAGTGCCGTTGGGTCCCATGAAGTGACCTTGAGTTGGAATCCCAGCATCTCTTCGGGAGTCCTAGGCTACAATGTGTACCGAGGAACCGGCTCCGGCGGGCCATATACCAAGCTCAACCCGTCGATTATTGCCGCTACAAACTACAGAGATAACGCTGTTCAATCCGGTCAAACCTATTACTATGTTGTGACGGCGACCGACTCCGGCAACTTAGAAAGCGTTTATTCCCAAGAGGGTGCGGCACCCATCCCTTGAAAGTTCCTTTATTCTCAACGAAGCGTTCGTACGACGCTCGTCGTTTGTGGGTGGTAGTTGGACCGATGCCGTCTGGTTGATAGTTCCCACTAGCAGTACGGCCGAAACTCGCCTCTCTTTTTACTAGCGCTCGAAGAAGCATAACTACCTGAATCGCAAGGATATAGCTAGTTCGTCTTGTTAATTTTGCCCCCGTAAAGCTCCGGGCTTTGCAATTTGATTCCTTGCTGCCTGCATGCTCAATAAGAGCCCTGCCTTCCTTTCTCCCGCGGAAGTTACGAAGTATTGAATCCAGAGGTGGGACAATGGGCACAACTACAGCATCGGAAGCTATTACCACGAAAACGTCGCTGCCTCGCCGACGACCGTGACCTTGGCCTATTCCCCAGCAGGAACTCACTGCCAAATGGCATGTTTGGAAGTTCAAAACGTTCCGACCCTCCTATGCCATCGAGCAGGCGCTGATGCTAGGCGGTGATCAATCGAGAGCTCTGGTTGGAAATGACCCGAGCGATTTTCTGGCGGACACCAATATGGAGGGCGGTACCAAACCCTTGCGGTTAGCGTTAGACTTGGTCATACATTGGTGCGAGTGGTTGCCCACGTGCCTTTTCGAATCGTTGCATTTAAGGTAACTTGAGTTCGCCGTTGTCTGGCGTGCAGAATTCGGCGCGCCACAGCCGGGGAAGCAAACTCGGTCCCGGCGACAAAGCGCATCAGCGGGCCAAAACTCCACGCGGCGGGAGCCCCTACAAAATGCAATCCGGCCAACGAGGTCTCAAAACCCTCGTCGAGCAGCGGGTAACCGCCAACGCGTTCGATTCTTTCCAAAACTAGGGCGGAAAGAAATGGATACTGCGCGATGTCGACTTGATAGCCGGTTCCCACAAGCACATGATCGAAGACGCGCTCAGACCCATCGTTCAATTCGAGGAGCACCCGTTCTCCTAGCGGGCGGGCGTGGACGACGAATCGGCTGGTATGAATCCGTACATTCGCCGTGCGGGCCTTTACCCACCATGAGGCTGCGGGGCGAATTGCGCGCGGTCCCCACCAATCTTGAACGGCGCGGGGCAGCCGGCGGAATAGATTCGGCCGTTGCACCAGCAGGCTTACTCCTGCCGGGCCGACGTCGGCGCGCCCATACAACATTGGAGCCACCACTTTGCTGTGCGTCCAACGGCGTTTCGTGCCCAACCAGCGCACCCGAGGCTCGCGAATCAGAACTTCCACGCGAGCTCCAGCCTCGTCGAGCAGGACGGCTGACTCCAAGGCGCTTTGGCCACCGCCGATTACGACCACTTCTTTGCCGCGGAACTTGCTGAGGTCGTTGTGGTGGGATGTGTGCGAGACCAGGGAAGCAGGCAAATGGGCGAATGGTTGTGGTGTGCGAGCAAAAGGAGCAATGCCGGCGGCGATGATGACCCTGCCTGCACGCAGCGATTTTCCATCGTCAAAGTGCAGCTGGAATCCGCCCGACGCCACATCCACGCGCGAGACTACCCGAGACTCAATCGGCAGATCCGCCTCGCGCAGAAACCACTTGCCATAATTAACGAAATCTTGCAGGGGAATTTTTCTCGCCATTTCTTGCCGGATGAAATCAGTCACGGCATGAGGCACTTTGACGACGAAAGGGCTTCCTTTCGCCGTTTCGTATTCATCCAGCGTGAAGCGGCCCCGCGGATCAGAGATATGGGAGGCCACGCGCGGGGATCGCAAGAGCATGCCGGCGGGCATTTGACGCTCCCAGAAAGACATCGGTTCGCCTAAGACTCTGAAGTCCAGGTTGGATTCCCGGAGATGTGCGGCCACCGAAAGGCCATAGGGGCCGGCTCCTAAGACTGCGACATCGCATGTGTCCATGGATTTCAAACTCCTTGATAGCGCAACTCGACGGCGGCTCATCTCGCCAGCACAAACAGGCTGAACCCACCCAATAAACGAGCCGCGAGATCCTCGCTGATGGCGGGGAAGACTATTCGGGGCCAACGGATGATTTGTCCCTTTAAGCCAGCGGGGAAGTCCATGCCGAAGGGCGCATAAAAGCAGTCAATCACTTCGTAGCCTTCGCCGACGAGGCTCTGGAGGGCCAAGTCTCGGGTGAAGTAGTGGAGATGGCCGTAGGTTCGGCGGCGCATCATCAGACCGTCTTTGCGTAAGAGCGCCTGGACAGATAGGTCCAAGGGGAAATTGAAAATTTTGTCGCGGGCGAGCGGCTTCAAACGCCGCAAGAAATCGAAATAGTCTTCCACGTGTTCCACGACATCCAGGATCAGGAGCAAATCGAAATACGCGTCGGGCTCCTGGAAGATATCGGCCAATTTGAAGTGAAGCTGCTGTTTTTCGCGACTCTTGGCGAGTTCAATTGCCTGCGGCGAAATGTCGTATCCGGAAAAAATGCAGCTGGAGTCCATCTGTAACTGTAGTTGCCTTAGCACTTCGCCGGCCCCACAGCCCACCTCGCCGACGGTGTGGGCCGGGAGGTGATGGCGCCGGACCATGCGCATCACGTGCTGGGCCTTCCAGGCGGAGGCATGGACGTGCCAGTCCGGATTCCTTGTGAGATGTTCACCAGTGACATAAACATTTTGGGGCATTGCGATGTACTTCAAGAGCCCGTATGAGCTGCTGTCCAGCGAAAACAGATCGTCAGTTATTTTGCAAGCACGAAGAGGCTATAGCCGCCCAGTAGGCGGGCGGCGAAATCGGAGTCAAGCGCGAAACAAATCCTTCGGGGCAACTGAAGAAATGTTTGAGTGATCCCCGAAGCACGGTGCACGGAACGCGGCACGTAAAACCAGTCGAGAACTTCGTAGTCCTCATCGCACAGAGCCTGCAGGAAGGTTTCCTTTGTAAAAAAGTGGAGATCGTCGGTAAAGCGCCGCCGGTTGGATAGGTTTTCTTTTCGCAATACAGCTTGGGCAGAGAGGTCCAGGACAGTGTGAAAGAGCTTGTAGGGAGCGAGCGACTTTGATTCCCGCAAAAAACGAAAGTAGTTTTCCTGGTGTTCCAGAACGTCCAGGATCAGCAGCAAATCGAAACGCACATCCGCATCTTCGCGAATGTCTGCCAAACGGCACTCCAGCCGATCGTTCTGGCGGGTTCGGCTGAGTTCGATTGCTTGCGGCGCAATGTCATATCCAACGAAAAGGCATTGCGGGTCCATATGCAGCTGCAATTGCCGAAGCACCTCACCCGTCCCGCAGCCCACCTCGCCGATGATGCGAGGAGAGAGGCGGTTTCGCTGAAGCATGTGCCGGACGGACTTCGCCTTCCACGCCGAATCGTCGGTGTGCCAGTGGGGGACCCTGTCGAGGTATTCACCAGTCAAAAATCGATTCTTCGGCACGAGGATGCTTTCCTAGCATGAAGTCGAAGGATGTCGACAGTCGGTGATGTCCCGAGCTTTGGCGTAATTCGGAATAGGTAGGCAAACCACGGAGAACGGTCCTTGCAGAATGAGGATTTTCAAAGCCCAACGCAACCGACTCTGTCAGATGACTGGACGCCTTCAGGGCGACGGCACTTCGGCCTTGACTTGATTTGAATACGAACTCTCATGACCTTTATTATCAACTGCCCTCACCCTGTAGAAGTACGTACGCCCCGCCTGAACGGTTCGATCCGTGTAGTCAGTCCTGGAAACCGGAGCTGAAGTCAACCTCACGTAAGGGCCGCTGGCCTTTTCCGACCGATACACGTTATAACCGACGACACGTGACGTGCTGGCAGTCCATTTCAGGTCAACAGAATGAACGGGTGGTGATGTAGCGCGGTCCTGGGGAAGCCTGCTGCGATGGCCCCAGCCCGAAGCCGACACCGCCGAGCCCACGAGAAGCAACGTGCCAAATGTCACTACAGCCCATTTGCGGGCGGCCAGTCGCGCCACAAAACCAATACCCCTCAAACATCGAGTCTACCTGATTCCCGAGTTTGACGAGCAGCCGTAGTTCCGGAAAGTCGAATGCGGCGTCCAAGATCTGTACCTGTGTCGGCAGCCTGCCACATACTCAAACAGTTAAGCCTGTCCGTAATTGCCCTTCTTGCCAGTTGTGGAGACGGCATATCTTGCGGAAAATACGAATATATAGGAGATTCTGTGGTCCTTGGGTCATACACATCACTTTCTTGGTTGGTGAAAATGAGCCGTCGGGCGCTTCTACGCGACTTTATCGTGTTCGTGGTAACCCCCGCCACAAACTCCAGCGACCGCTATGACTTAGCGACCTGGACGGCGCGTCATACGTGGGGCGCGCAATGAAATCAAGGATTATCGTCACCCTACTTCCGATCGTTCTAATGTTTTTTGGTTCTAGGGCACAGGCTGCAAACTACGCCGTCAAAGCTGCGGGAGCGGGCACCTTCAGCACGATTCAGGCGTGCGCCAATGCGGCAGCGCCGGGCGATATTTGTACGGTTTTTGCTGGGACATATCAAGAGTATGTGAATCCGCCTACCTCGGGGACGAGTGCCGCGCCCATCACCTTCACAGTTAATGCCGGCGATAACGTAAAGGTATCTGGCTTTACGATTTCCAAGAACTATATAGTGGTCAGCGGTTTCGAAATTTACGATCCGACTTTTTCCGAAAGCAACGGCGTACTCCTGAACAGCGTGACCGGCGTCCAAATCTTGAACAACACCATCCATCAAGTCGGTACGAGCCAATGCATCAAGATGGCCTACGGTACGACTTCCAGTTACACGGTCATCAAGTCGAACACGATTTCCTGGTGCGCGGCGACCCCCCAAACAAACGGGGGCGGGGCGGCTATTTTAATCAACGGCGACCACAACCTAGTGGACACCAATGACATCAGCCATGTCACGGATTTCGTGCAGCTTTACGGTTCCTTCAACGTGGTCAGGAACAATCAGTTCCACGACGTTAATGCCGCGGTGGACTTCCCACTCTATACAGGCGAACTTCATATCGACGCAATGGAAAGCGAGTGCGTCAGTCCTCAACCGGCACTGATCCATGTGCTTATCGAACGAAACACAGTAGAGAACATTCTTGGGGTCGGGGGCGCCCATGCCTGGTTATTTCAGGACAGCAGTTCACCGTGTGGGAGTCACGGGGCAATTACGCGATTCAATACGGTTCACAACCTTGGGACTGGTTATCTGTATGACGATTTGGGTGGCTTTTACGGCGTCAAAGACTACAACAACACCATCGTGACGCTCCAGACCCAAATGAGTCCCAAAGAATGTGGAATTGCAACCTTTATCCACAACTCAACCAAAGGGGCAATGATAAACGACATTATCTACGACGCTGTGAGCAACAACTGCGAGTGGATAGACACTGACCCGACTACTCTATTAAATTTCGTAGGAAAGAATAATCTGGGCTATTTGCCATCTTGCGGGACAGGATGCATTTATCTCGCTCCATTCAGCACCATGGCTGGAAATATTCTGAACAAAAACCCGTTATTCGTTAACTCCACAAGCGACTGGCACCTTCAATCCGCATCGCCGGCGCGGGGTGCTGGTACTTACCTAACTACGGTTGCCGCAGGGGATTCTGGTTCGGGAATTGCTCTCGTGGTCAATGACGCCGGTTTTTTCCAAGATGGTTCCGGCATTCCCGGCGTTCGGGGTGACAGCATAAAGGTCGGCAGCGCAAGCCCTGTGCAGATTTCGTCTGTGAACTACACCACTGACACGATCACCCTAGCCAATCCTATCAATAGGTCGTTCGGTGATCCGGTTTATCTCTATGCGGACTCCGGCAGAAATATCGTGCTTCTCAACAGCAACCCAGACATGGGCGCTCACCAATCCGCGAATCCGGGACAGAGTACTCAGCCCGCCCCACCGACGGGTCTCACGATAGCGGTTCACTAGCTTCCCATCTTAACCAAGGCAGCGCCCCCACACGCCAAGTTACAAGCGCCTTCATTTTCAGATTCCGGAAAGAGTTACGCTGAAGATGCAGCGCAAAGCTCCTCCCAAACTTGAATAAGCGGCAAGACCCGAGCGCCCGAAGCTACGGCGCTTCGGACAATATCTTCAAAGAACAGCGGAGTGCATCCCCAAGTCGAGGGGCGTTCGCAAACGTCGTGAGTTGCAAAAATAAGCCACCCTCGTGCACGACGATTCTGATCTATGAGACTCCTTACCACGTCAGGCTTATCCCGGCTTTTCTCTAGGAAGAAAGCACGAAGATAATTCAGGTCTGCGGTCCCAACGTTCAGCGTCTGGCCTCCGCCCCTACAACAAATGAAATGCTGACCAGTTCTCCGCTTTGTCTGCGCCCGAGGTGGATTGATGGGATAAGAGAACGTTTTGAATGACGACCGTGGTGCAAGTTGACCGAGCGCATGATCGTTTTCAATGACTGATTTCTCGAACACGCTCGGTTCTGTGTTCCAGGCATCGCAGTGAGCAAAAGTGTGAGATCCCAACTCATGCCCGTGTTCCAACAGGAGTTCCAAATCGTCGGGAACAAAGATGGTTCCAGGCGGTGCCTGCTTACCCATGAGACCGAAGGAAGCAAAATAAGTTCCTGCAACTCCGAACTGCCTCAGAATCGCTCCCCCTGTGTGCAAGGCGGAGCGCGGAAAGTCGTCAAAAGTAAATGAAACATAGGGAACGGGGCTATCGATCTTAAATGGGCGTCTGGACAAAAAGTGGGCCGTGTCCCGTATATAGCGGCCTCGAACCCTTCTACCGAGCTGAAGAAAATCCATTCCTAGTCTCTTCTGATGCTGAGAGTCTACTCGCCTTGTCGGCACTTCCAACGCTAGTTACTACCCTGGCTCGGATCCATGTATCGGTCCGGTATTTGGCAACTCGAAACCAACTGTACATCATAGGAATCTGAGATCGTTTATGGGGAAGGGCAAGCTTGACAACCTCCCTGAGAATTCTTTCCTTCATGAACCGAAGCTTAAGGGGCGGATATTTGTTAACGCTGATGATTTCGAAGTCGGTCTCCTTCAGCATATTCGTTAAGATCTGTTCGGAGCAGAAACTCAAATGATCGGGGAGTAGAAAGGGACGAGGGTGCAAATTCGCCGGCAAACTGGCCGTATCTCCCGTCTCCAAGAGGAGTTCTCCTTTAGGACTCAAGCGCTGCTTGACCAATCGGAGGAATTCGCGCGGGTTCGTCAGGTGAGAGTACACATTTAAGAGCGAAATGGAGTCGTAGAGTGCGTCGTGGAAACCCAAATCAAAATAGTCAACGTCTAGTCCCCTCTTACGAGCAGCATCGATTTTGAGTCGGTTCGGCTCTATTCCTCTAACCGCGACTTTGTTTCTGGAGACTTCTTGCAAAGCCGCTAGTAACTCTCCATGTCCGCAACCGACATCCAACCAAGTTTGCTCCCGGTTCTGCAGTTCCGTTCCATAAATGTCTCTGAGTATCTTATGATACATGGCGACCTTGGTGACCGTGTACCGCCCGGTTGAGTGAAGTGTCCGTTCTCCCGTGTGGGCGCCTAACTTCACCCCTTCCTCGATCTCTTCGTCGCTGGGCCGCGGGTTCACGTAGAGCAATCCACAACTAGCACACTTCACGAGATTGCATCCGTTCTCGGTCGCATATGGTGCTCGGTCCCTTGAGCCGCAGTTATAGCAGGATACTTGGATCATAATTTCCGATTATCCTCCTTCTTCGCATTCCAAAGGTGGTGTTGCATCGATCGCAATCGATAAGCTATGTATTGGGCTTGCGGCGCACGGTTCGGCTTTGCGCCTCCCGCGATAGCGAAGGCTTAGCGTTTCCATACCGATGGTTTCACACGAACGTCGGAAGGTTACGAGTGACCGTCGCGGAATCATAACCGTTAAGAGTCACCTAATTGGTGGGCTGATGCCGGTTTTACTATTTGCCGACTAACGTAATCTCTTGGCTCGGCTCAACACTACAGGTCGCAGCGATGGTGGACAAAGGCCTTAAGGACTTACTGCCTGGCATCATCCCCCGCAACAGACCGGCGGCTTGATCGAGGGGCGCGCAACCTCCGTGCAGAATGATCACGGCACCCAAATAGAGAGCGCCGAACAGGCAAGAAATCTTCACAATCCGCGTTAGTTCCCCAATCGAGTTCGAGGCCGCGACTTGCCATCGGAGGCTTCCAGCAATCACAGCAGCTACGCAACTCGCTAGCAGGGATGCGGCTACGAACTTCCAGACAGCAGCAATCACGGGGGAAATTTCAAGACGGATCGGTCTCCCTGCATACCACAACGCAGGAATCGTCAGTATCCAGAGAGATAAACTCCAAGACGCAGCAACCGCTGCCGGACCCCACGGGAGCGCCAGGACGAACAGCGCACCCGTAATTGTGAACTCTACCCAACCCCAGCGGAACCAGCGGTCCGCCCTGCCGATGGAAAGTTGGATCCAGCCGTGGGTGCCATAGAGAAACATAGCCCCGATTCCAGGGCCAAAGTAGGTGAATATACGCCCCGACTCCTCCCAATTGGGTCCCAACAGCAGTCGAATGACGTCCTTGCCAATGAGAGTCAGTTCTGCGCCCACACCCATTCCGACAAATGCGGTGACCGCAAGAATGTTGAGAAGATACTTCCTATACTGAACCGAGTCTCGGTTCAGTCGGCTCAAAGCAGATACAGCGACGGTTGTGAGGGATTGCACGAGGGCTGAAAGGGCAAATAGATCATAGGCCTTCTTGCAGAACCCCAGAGCTTGCGCATTAAAGCGCCAACCTACCAAGAGGTTATCCATATTCCGCGTGAAGTAGTTGAGGCTGAATCGCCCGTAAACGTTCAGCGCGAACCGTACAATCGATCCCACGCCGGCCAGCCGGCAGGGGAACCCCGGAACTCAAGAACAGAGAATCCAGGCTCCAATCGACTGGCTGAGTGGCTGTGCGATGGCGCCTACGACCAAGGCCCAGTAGCCCCACCCAGACCAGGCAAGGAGGACTGAAACGGCTACTGAGACGACCCGACTGAGGAAGTCATTAGTGGACACCAGAGAAAAGTGCATGGCGCGCATGAGGAGCGCCAGGTGCATAACAGAAGTGCTGGTGATGAGAATCGTCAAGGAGATGCCCACGGCGATGTATTCCACGCTAGCGTTGCCATAAAACCGAGCCATTAGCGATCCCGCTGCCGCGAATCCGACCGTGAGAAGAATTCCTGCGCATATATTGATCCAAAAAAGATTGGTGGCCAAACTGTGATCGATCTCTTCTCGCTGGATGATGGCCTCTGTAAATCCATTTACACCGAAGTTCACCAATAGCAAACTGAAGGTAGTCACCATAGTGACTACCCCAAAATCCGCGGGTGTCAGCAGTCGAGCCAATGCAACGGTTGAAACCATCTGCACGAGCAAGCCCATGCCGTTTGAAAACAATGTCATCCCTGCGCCTTGGACCGCTAGGCGACGGATCGCGTGCGCTGGAGGGCGGCATGCGCCGCCTGTTTCAAAGGGCCTCAAACGGATCCCCGGCCTACCCGCGTATAAGCCCTATGGGGAGTGACATAGTCGAGTTCTGCCTCCGGCTCAGCAAATTGGTCGGCTTCAGTGCTGCCGAACTGGAAGACCTCTTCCGGAATGGAAGCCCTTGGTACGGCCATTATCGAGAAGAGTAAAATGATCCACATGGGGTGCATGATCCGAATTCCTGACTCCGTGAAGTTGTAGGTAATCGCGACGACAAAATACGCCAGCCTGAGTGTGCCTGTCTCCCGGTCGGCGCGGAACGCAGCAATCGCATTCCGGTACCCGGTTATCAGCAGCAGAGCGAGCAGGGCCACGCCTAGCCAGCCCAGATTCAAGTACACCTCAAGGTAACCATTATGAGCTTCGTTCGGGTGCCACCAGTAGATGCGCCACAGCTCCTCCATTCGCGGTCCAAGCCAGAAACTCTCAAAGCCGGTACCCACCAAAGAATTCCCGGCCATGCCGAGGACACGGCTCCAGAGCTCAGTCCGACCGGTAAGAGTCGGGTCCCTGCCCATCGACTCGATCACGCCACTTCCAAAATCGAGGAACACGGCGCAGAAGGAAACGCAGAGCATCGCCGCCACCAGCAGGTGCGCCATAACCGGCTTGCGGTTCAGCGCGCCAAGGCTCGTTGCGGCGATAAACCCCGCTGCCATGAAAAAGCAAGACCAAGAGGTGACCGAATCGGCCATCCAAAAGAGCCATAGTGCCATCACGAGGATGACGCCGTGCGCAATGAGGCGGCCCCTGCGAGCCTCTTCTGTCTGGCCGCGGGCCCCGAAGAAATGCCATAAAGACGCGGTGCCGAAGATAACGCAGAGCAAACCGAGTTCGTTCTTGCCGCCGGCAGCCCCGATGTAGAAGGGGGTCCAGGTCCAAGGATGGTATCCCCGGCCGAGGGCGGGGTAGTACTTGATCAGCAGGATGGACACGGGAACCAACACAAATCCGGCCCTTCCGAGAAGTCTCTGAAACGCAGCGGACGGATCCCAATCGGTGAGGACGACCAGGACCATTGTCAAATCGCCCAGGTCCTTGATCCATCGCTTGAACGCTACGACTGGGAAATCGGACCAAACGATGCTTACGGCACAATAGGCAACAAACAGAACAATTGGCCAATTTGTTCGCAGGATGGAGGCTACCCGTCGTTTTCTGCTGAAAAGCACAATCAGGCCAATGGCCAAAAGAGCCGAAAACACAACGCGGTCAAGTGGGCTGCCTTCGAAGTAGTCGTCCGGCTTCGTCGGTGGCGCGATATTCAGCCACTGGGAAACCATTCGGGATGCGCCGATCGAGAACCAGATCACGGGAATCCAAAGGGCCTTGGAAGTATGGACTTGCAGATTGCGAGCAAGTTTGAAAAGCCCGAGGATACCGATGACGTAAACGAATGTGGCGAGTGCTGAGGACACTTATACCCCTCCCGCGGGGTTAGATTTTTCGGGTAGGATCACCTTGAGTCAACGAAAAGACGGTGCAGAAGCTCCAGCGTCAGCACTTTATGGATCTCGCTGGTGTAATTCCGATTTCCCTTGAGGTGGCCCTGTACCATCATTTGGAGTGCTTTGGGTTCGATGTAGGGCCGAGAAAGCGTCCGCGAATCGAGCAGCATTTCCTGGACGTACTTCGAAAGCTCATCCCGGTACCAGACTCGGAAATGGTAGTACTTGTGCCTGCCGAGGAAGAGACGTTCGAGGTGGAGCGGTGAAAGGATGCGATCGACACGGGCCACCCACTGAGGCATGCCGTAGTCGTATGCGTATTCCGCCTTGAACGTAAATTCAAGGAGCCCCCGGGCGATCGCGCCGGACGGCGTTCGTGAGGAGCCCAAGCCGCGGTCTGTGCGGATCCGACGAAGCGCGGCATTGCCGTCAGCAATCAGGCGCAGGCAGTCCTCATTGTCGTCGAAAATGGTATTTCCCAGAGTCAAGGGTGCTCGGAAGGCCGTTCGCACCAACTCATTGTCCAGGTATGGCGACCGCGGCGATAGCTGAGTCTGTTCCAGCGCGAGAAGGCCCCAGTGGTGCCAGGGAGCCTGTCGGAAGGCGGCAAAAGTAACCGGGTGTGTCTGAGTCAGGCCAGCGTAAGTCTCACTAGCGGCATCAATTTGTGGGAGAACCTCCGGGCGGAAGAGCCCGGGCGTGGGCTTCACCGGCTTGAACGCTCGGACTGTCCGGAGTACCTCGCTTCCGTAGTTGCCGGTCATTCTGACCGGTGCTATTTCCGCCGCTCGTTCGTTCGCGTAGAGAACGGGGGCCCGGCTTACCTCGACACATCCGTCCGTAAGGTGCACACTACGCTCCGCGTAATGCGGAAAGCGCGAGAGAAACTCCTTTCCAACGTGAATCACCTCGTAGGGTTGTTTGCAGAATTTGGCTACTGTTCGTCCGATCGTGACGTCTTGAGAATCACGATATGCGCCCCGAAACGTATAACAGGGAAAGGAATCCGGCGAGAACTTACCCCAGGCCATGATCATCCTAGTGTCGAGTCCGCCCGTCAGGGATATTCCAATGCGTTCCTGACCATCGAAGTACCGGGGGAGGTTGCGCGTGAAAACGTCTCGGAGTTCCCGATAATACGATTGCGGTTCCAGAGGCTCTTGGTTCTCCCACTCGCATGGCTGGAAATACAATCCCTTCCGTTCGATTGAACCATCTCGAAAGACCCAAGCCGAGGCGGGCGGCAGGACATGAACATCCGTGAAGAGGGATCGATTCTCGAGAACACAGCCGCAGGAGATGAATTCCCCCAAACCACGGGGATCCACCTTCCGCAACTCAGGACGCACTGCCAAAATGGTTTTGGCTTCCGCGGCGAAGTAGAGTGCCTCCTTCGATTCGTGATAGTAGATCCGATGCATCCCATAACGGTCGTTAAAGAGCGTCGTTATTCCGCGAATTCGATCGATCAGCAACCCATGAAATCGTCCGTTCAAGTTAGCGGGAAATGTAGGATCCTCTTCGTACACATGGACAAGGTAGGACGGGCCACCCAACTTGACGCTGTGTCCTCGCTCTCTTAAACGCAAGGCCGTTCCCGGTTCGGAGAACTCTTCCCCGGAAAAGAGGAGAACGATGTCTCCTCGTTCATTGCACAGCGGCATTCCATCCGAGAAAGAATGCTTGCGTGCGGCCCACCCTACATATACTCCCGAGGAATGATCGATCCATGTCCCCGTCGTGTAGCAGGGCTCGTGACGAAGAGCCGCAACCATCCGCAGCAATTGTGGCTCGGCCCAATCGCGTGGCATCTTGGTGATAAGTCCGACAATTCCTGGCATATGGATCAGTTCAAACTGGGAGTAACTGCAGCGGGCTGCTCACCAGTTGCTGAAAACGAGTGTCCCGTCGTGCGTGTACCTAGCGTGCCCCCACCCTTCGGAACTACTTCTAAGAACCTTCTGTCGCTAGGAGGAGTTTGCGGTTGTACCAGGCCTTGCGAACTTCACGAAGCCTTGCGAGCAGGGGTTCGGGAAGATGATCGGCGAAGTTCTTATGGAGGCCAAGACGAAAAGCGGCCCAGCCGATTCGACTGAGAGGGACATAGTAGCGAGGCACATCGACTCGCTGAAAGCCATTGCGCTCCTTGAAATCGCTGAGACTATCCCGCTGCTTTTTTCCGTAAGCAAAGTTGGAGTACACAAGATAACGAATTCCCCGTTCGGCGCAGGATCGGACAGCCTGGGCCACTAGCGCGTTTGTCGGAGCCTTGTCCCGGTGCCCGATCATCGAGACGATATTCATCAGGCCTGCCTGCGTTCGGGTCTCGTCGTAAACCAATTTAATGAAGCCAATCATCTTTTGGTCCAGAAATGCGCCGATAAAGATGCTGTTCTCAAGATGGGTGGCTTCTTCCCTGTAAATGGTTTTGAAGTCCTTTCCGTAATGAGCATTTGGTTTGCCCTGCCGAACGGGTGATTCGTTGTAGACCTCCCAAATTCCTTGGACCAGTGCGTCATCAAAAGGCACTTCCCGAACGATTACGCCTTTTTTATCGGCTTGCCTGGCTGCGTTACGGGTTTTGTTGTTAATCTGCTGCTCCCACCAGTGATCGAACGTGGACACCGGCAAGGCGGCAAAGTTGTCCCATTCCATTGGGTACGGATATTTCGGCGAGGTTTCTGGTAATTTCTGTATAAACGTGAAAAGGTCGATCCGTTTTCCGGACTTGCGAAGGCCCTCGAGCATCGGTTCCGGATTGCCTAGGAACAGGTATTTATCACCATTAAGGCGCGCAATCCGGATCAGTCGTCCACGGACACGAACTTCTCTCCCGCAAACCGTCACCGATGAATTCATGTTATCGGACGTTCTCCTCATTCGAAGACTTTCCTGACGATACTTTAGAGAGCTCGCGAACGACTAGCCGACGCACGAAAGCGAGAAGCGACTGATGTTGCCTCCACGGGGTTCGCCGCGCGACCCACCCGCAGGATCGGCCGCCTCGCCAACCTCTGGGCATCCAGTTGGCCAAAAATGGCGTCCATGATCCGGGCAGTCAAAAGGATTTCCCGGTACGGAATGGGAAGGGAGGTGTTTTCAACGATGGAACGATAAAAAGACTCGACTAGATATTTCATGCCGGCCTTCATATGGAAATCACTTCGGATAAAATTCCGCATATTCGTTTTGAGATTTCCCAGATACTGCGCGGCCAGAATGGCAGGGGGCAGGAACTTCTCCACGTAACTCTTGAACCTATCCCCTCGGAGCTTGATGAGCGTCTCCTGATCTTGGTCCAAAATAAGCCCGTTCTTGGCGCCATAAATACGAAATTCATGGAGCGAGGGACGCATCTGCGTTGAGAACGTGAAATAGGCCGTTGTGCGTTCCTCTTCGGAAATGATGACTCTCAACTCGTCAATGATTTCGGTCTCGCCCATATCCCTCAGGCGCGGGCTTGTAAACCCATCAGCAATGATGTGGGGCGAATCCGTCACCAAAAACTCTGCAATTCTCGCAATGCCGTGGCTAATAATGTTCTGCAGCAGTTTCCCCGGCAGTCTGTGTACCCAGTGTCCCTTGTCGCCAAGAAGTGCTCCCGCATAGTCCGATTGTCCAAGTTCATAACAGTAATAACTGTCCATGTGCACCGGCCCAGTGCCTAAAAAACCGCTCTCCACAAGCGCTCGCATGCGTCGGGCCGCGGGCCTAAACTGATCATCGTGCCCTGCCGTTATCTTGAGCCGCCTCTCATTCGCAAGCGCAATCAGCCGTTCGGCCTCTTCTCCGTATAGCGTAAACGGCTTCTCCACGTAGACGTGGCATCCCAATTCCAGGCAACGCTTCGCGATATCGAAATGGCTTTGCGGCGGCGTCGTGATGTGAACAACGTCTGGCTTGGCCTGCCCCAAGAACTCCATGAGGTCGCTGAAGTAACGTTTGACGGCGAACCTCTCGTAGAGCTGCCGCGCCATTAGCGGTTCCCTGTCACAAACTCCAACGATCTCGCATCCCTTGATTCTTTGGATCTGGGAGGCATGCTCATCCGCGACCTTGCCGCATCCCACAATTCCGACCTTAAGCATACGGTTGCGCGTCGCGGCAAGCTTCGAAATAGCGCCTTAACCCCTCTGCCATAGGCACCTTTGGCTTCCAACCTAGCCGCGTCCTCAATCTTTCATTGCTGTAACGTGTCTTCTTCCAGTACGCGTGCCAATGATTGCGATTAAACACTGGAGGCAGCTGCCCTGCTGACCAGTCCGAATACCGCTCCCACAAGTAACAGAGCGCGTAACTTACAAAGTGGGGAAGATACAGAGACTTGAAGCGTTTTACATGCTGCTTATACAGGCCTAAGAATTGGCGGCTGGTAGGCAGGGCGTCGTCCACGACATTGAACACTTCACTATCGACATTCTTCTTCAATCCAGCCAGCGCGATCGCCTCCGCACAATTATCTACGTAGGTGAGGGGTACTGGATTTGAGCCTCCGAGATGCAGAAAGATGCCAAAAGTGCTGATCCCTACCCGGCCGGTAATATTCGTCTTGCCAGGACCAAAAACATACCCCGGCCTCACAATTACATACGGGATGCCAGTTCTCTTACTGTATTCAACAACGATTTCGTCCTGTTTAGCTTTTGCGTAGCAATAAGCGTCCCCGCGGAGCCAGGGATCGTTTTCAACCGGACACGATTCATCCAGGAGCCTCCACCGCAATTTCTTCCTATTCGTATAAACGGCGAAAGAACTGACGTTGACGAATCGTCTGAGGCACCCGTGTCGCAGCGAGGCTTCAAGAAGATTACGCGTCGTGACAACCGAGTTCAGAAACGCGTCAGGAAAGGACTTCTCGCCTCGGCCTGCGGCTAAGTGAAAGATGAGCGCCACATGCTTCGTCGCAGCCAGGCAATCCTCGCGAGACAGAAGGTTGCCTCTGAAGACTTCAACGTGTGCGCCTGCGGGCCGGCGATCGCACAGGGCTTCGATGCGTTCCAATTTACTCGAGGGTCTGGCGAAACATCGCAAGTTCCGAAATCCCGACTTCAGCAAACCTTGTACCAATTTGGAGCCAATGAAACCGGTCGCCCCTGTGATCAGAATAAGGTCATCGCGACCGATTATGAAATCGTCGAATTCCATATCTCGCATTTACTCTGTGATGTAAGGCTCGGTTACGGGATTGATGCGCATGACCGCAAGGAGCTTGCCGAGATGATCAAAAAGTTTGACTAATAAAATCATGAATCTGTGTTGCCCCAAACCCAACGCGAAGGGCAGCGCGACGGTGTAAACTGAGACAGCTATGACGGATTTGGCGATGTCGTGCGCCCCCACGGTCGAACGGGCGATGGTGCTTTTCCCCCGAAGGAGGGCTCTCCTTAGCATGAACGTGCGTTTCCAACGGACCGGAGGCACAACCTCGTATGCGACTGCTTCGTCGCACCAGATGAAAACGTGCCCCTTTTCAATCATTCTTCTGAAAAAATCCTGGTCCGATCCTACCAGGACCTCCGGTCGAAATGGCTGCGCGCAAGCAGCGAAAACCCGACTTTTCAGCAGTACATTACCGGTCCGTCCTTTCGTGTAATCGATAACAAGTCCCGTCGGATAAGTCGGTCGCTCGTAGAAATTACCCTTAATGAGCCACTTTGGGGGCGTTTCATCGAAGTAGCGCTTCACTGGACCGAGCACGCCGTCCACGCCATATTCGTTGCAAGCTTTGAATAACGTCATCAACCAGCGCTTTGTCGGTAACTCATCGTCGTCGATGAAGGCGATAAAGTCTCCGTCAGCTTTCTCAATAGCCTTGTTCCGCGCCAACGAAATATTCTGCTGCGGCTCGACGCAATAGCGGGTAGTGATAGTCGACGTAGCGGCAAATTCCGAGACCACGGCCTTAGCAGATTCCAAATGGTCATTATCTGCAATAATAATCGAATACGTGAACAGCCCATCAGTATCCTGTTCGCCGAGGCCCTCTAGCAGGCGCTTGAGAAAATGCGGCCGCTTAAACGTGCAAACGCAGACGCTGATGTGCTTCGTGTCATTGGGCATAGTTCACTTCCAAGTTAAAATTTCACTGATACTGAGGGGCAACCGGAATCAGCTTTGCTCGGGTCACCGCGCGGCGAAGCTTGGCACAATTGGACTCGCCTTAGCCCAACGGAAAATCTCGCCTCCCGCCAGAAATTGATACTCGACCGGATCTACAGGATGTGTCTCCAACTCCACAACAAATTTGGTCGCTAGAGAAAAGATGCGTTGCAGGCGAGCCCGAGGTTCGAGCGGAGGCAGCGAAAACAGAAAGTCTACGAGACGATAGCGCCGGGCCAAGACGACGTTTGTAAATTGTCGAAAGAAGAAGTTACGCAGGGGCTTCTCACCAAACTCCCGAGAAAAGTGCCGGCGCACCATCGTTCCGGCTGGCAGCAGGCCGCCGAATAGAACGTTCGCGCAGAGGTGCATGTGATGATGACCGTCAAAGCGCTCCGGTTCCCTTCCGTAGATTCGACAATACTCTTCGATTTGCGACTCTACGGCGTACTCGAAGGCTCGGCTAAGCGAAGGGTGATATACAGCGCGCGCGAAAAAATTTAGCCGCAAGTAGCGGGATAGCTTCGCCTGGCGTTCCTTCAGTCCTCGCGGACAAGAGGGCGCGGAAAACGGCGTTGTCAGATTGAGATGGAGGCCTGCGTCCATCCCGCGTTCTCGGGCAATTTCTGCGGCTCGCTCCGAGTCCTCCATGAAAACCATGGCACTGACGGACGAAATGGTTCCCCGCAGCGCACAATCCAGGATTTTTCCCGTCGTGTAAGCATCCCGGCCCCAATCGTCGGCATTTACGATGAGAAGACCGGTGTGCCGTGCATCGGCACTTTGGCGCGCCGATCCGAATTCCAATCGACCGATGCTTGCGGATCGGCGCGTCTCAATTCCGACCTGCTGAGAGGACGCGGGCCCAAGAGCCTCTGTTCTTGTTCGCTCCACGATTCCCCATTTAAGGTACTTAAATTAAATGCCTTGTTGGGACGAGATTCTTTTGCCAAGCGAGGTCATAAGCGATGGCAGCTCGAGAAGTCCGGGCAGCGGATCATCCCAGGCAAAAATGGCAGACTCCACGGGGATCCGAAGCGAGCGTAGATAATCCCGGACGGAGAGACGCCCTTTCAGAATTTCACAGATAGCTATGGGCAGGTCGGCAGAAAAACGCATCCAGCGCGCGCCCGAGCGCCCGCAAACCTTTGGCAACAGCTCCCCTCTGACGAGGAGCCAAAGAAGGTGCGGGAAGTCCACGCCGGCACGCTGACCAAGTGTGTGCCAGCCCCAGACGCGCGGGTTAACGTCGAGGATTTTGTATTGCCCGTCCCGGGAATCCCTCTTGAATTCGACCTCTACGATGCCAGTGAAACCGATCGCTGCGAGCAATCGTGCGGCGGCTTCAGCGACGCGCGGCTCATCCACGGTCTCAACGTAGGTGCTCAATCTCCCGAAATCCATCGGAAATTGCCGGAGACGCCGGGCAACGATTGACGCGATAGGTTCGCCGTTGTTGAAGAGCGCCGCGTACGAGAACTGCGCTTCACCCCATCCCGGCACGAGTTCCTGGATCATCACCATGTCCGGACCGACGAGCGCGCAGGCTTCGTCATAACGCGCCAATAAAGAGGCCCGATCGCCTGCCGGCCACGCTTTGTCCTTGGTGAAACGATTAATTTCCATTCTTAAAGCTGGTTTTAGAATGACAGGAAATGAACATTGCAGCGAGGCAACCTCGTCACGGGTACGAGGGAAAAATGACCATGGTTGACTCACTCCGAGATCTTGAGCGAGCCGGTATAGAAGCCGTTTGTCGCAAACCCACTGCAAGGCGTCCCATGGCGGAATCGTGAGCCGGTAATGCGCGGCGAGGGACTTGTGGTGACGCGCCACCAGCATCACAACCTCATCGGTGGTCGGAAACAAGGCCCATCCTTTGAAGCCTTCCCGGACTGCTAAATTCGCGAGAAATTTGACTTGGCTTAACCCATCGCCTCGCGGCCAGCGCAGGCTGCGATGCGCGTAGCGGGAGACAGCTCCCAGGAAATGCCCATCCTCTCTCAAAACGCAGACGGGTATGCCTCGGCGCCCCAAACTCCGAACGATGCCTAATCCGCGGTAATCTGCACCGGTTACGATCGCGCCGGCACAATCCGCAATCGGGGAGGAGTCCTGGATTGAATTCGACGCGATACGAAGAGTCGAAGTGGGCATAGGGAAAGACTGGGTGATCACAGCCGCAAAGCACCAGACGTCCTTACGATCGGAAACTTATCTGTCTACGACGAATCCAGATCATCGCTCATGCGGCATTTACGGTATTAGCCACGGCCAACGAGGGTGATTCTACGCGGTAGACGAGTTGATTTCCTTCCAGGCTTGCGTACGCAATTCGGGCTCGTTCCTTACCAGGACCCTCAATTTCCCATGCGTGGCCGCGACGCACCAATCTCATTTGGCTTCGCTCGCGCCACCAGTCATTGACTTCTCGCGGGCGAGCGATCCAGAGCTTTCCCTCCGAGCGCAAGCCGGCAAGATAGGCAAGAAGGGCTTTATAGGTATCGAGCGCCCGCGGTTCGAAAACGTAGTCTGGATGAACGATGAAGCTAGCTAGGCCATGCTGATCAGTGATCAAAGCGATCTGGCGCTTCCAGAGGGCAATGGACGACTGATTTAAGATATGAAGCAGGCAGTAGTCTTGGGTTGTGGTGACGGGCAGTTCCAGGATTTTACCGATGAAAAAAGGTGTAATCGAGCAGCAGCCTCCACCTTGCGCTTCCAAATTGGCGACACTCGGAACGGACATATCGTAGGCAAAGTCTAAAGCTTCAAACCAGTCCACATTGCGATAGAGAACAGCGGAACGAAAGCCCGCAGCCCCGTAATCTCTGCCGTAGCGATTGATTTCCGTTGCACGCTCCAAGAACAACTCCCGATTGCTGAAAAGACGGCCATCATGATCCAAATCGTGGACGTTGATTTCAAAACCTCGGTGGCGGATGTCCTTCAGGAACGCCTCAGGAACCGGATATTTTCCTTCCGGCACGATTTCGAAGCTAGACTTGATCCCCCAAGCGTCGTCCAAGTCCATCAGACGCGAACAAGCTTCTCTCCCTGGTAACGCTTCCACATCGTGCGTCATAATGGCGCTGCTCGGAAGGCCATCCGGCCAAAACCAAATGAATGGGACGCTATCGACGGCGTGAGCCTCAAGCAGCAGCGTCATGAGCTGCTCAAAGATGCACTCAACGTTGGAATCGACAGGCCAGTTGGGGAAGCGAATTTCTCTCCAGTCTCTGAGGTGCATTCTCTGGAGATGCTTACGTACGGATACGGGCAGAAGTGGCCGGACGGAGTAATAGGCCTTTCTGAGAATAGAACTGGTACCAAGTCGTTTCCCGTCGCCATTCCATGCTGCATAACGTTCATAACGCAGGTTAGCGACTACTTCCGAGGGGTCGAATGGGAGCCAGACTCTACCTCGCTCTACCATAACGTCCGCCAGAGCATCGTGGAGCATGTCCGCGGAATGCTCGCCTGGAAAATTGGAAGAGCAACGCCCGTAGCCAATCGCGTTGGAACCAAAACAGAAATATCCGCAATCTCCAGAAGTCAGTTCACCGCTGTGGGCGAATGTCACAAGGTTCGCCGGACAACGATAATAATCGACAAAGGCGCGGTCCATCGCTCTCTCCCAGTTTTGGTTGTTTATGTGCTTTGTGGATGGCTGGCTTCGGAGCTCCACAAACAAAAAGTTTTAGCCGATGTGCCGATAAAGCAGCTTTCCAGCTGTGGTTAACAAGCCGTCAGGCAAGCAGGCAAAAACATGTTTTGCAACCTGCAGTCCACGGTCCTCGCTTCCATGCGCAAAACCGGGAGCAGAAAATCTCACGTACTCCAGCAGCGAAGCCTTTGCGCCCCAACGGTCCTTGAAGTGAATCAATCCCGAATTGCCAAGGTCGGAGCGGCCCAAATCAAATTCCTGCAAGCCACTTTCCTTCGCTTCCCGGATGGCATTCCAAAGCAAAAAGGGAACGGATCCCCAATGGTGATAACGCGCATCCGAGCAGCCGTATTTATAGACCAGCGTGCTCCTGTGGGAGAGCGTCAATATACCGGCGATAGCCTCCCCGTTCTTCGAAGTTACCCGAATATTAAGCCGGTCGCCTAAACAGGCGATCAAATTCCGAAACCAGGAGATCGGTTGCGGCGGCAATTTGTGCCTGCGTCTGGTCTTCAACATCAAGCGATAGAATTTCCCGAGCAGCGCTTCCGATCGGCCGTTTTCGCAAGAAAGGCCTTCCCGTTCAGCACGCCGGATCATTCTCTGGATGGAACTCTTTTGGAGGCCACCGAAAAGCGTGTCGAGGGATGGGTGCAGATCCAGCAGGTGGAAACAAAACGAGTCGCCCTTTTCCTTCGAGCTGATTTCCAGAAGGAGGCCGGAGGTTCGGGGCCTGATTTCGATATATTTCCAGTTCTCTGCTTTCAGCGTTTGCCGCAGAAAACCGAAGATCTCCCGGCTATCTTCGGCACGTTCGGATAGCGGCTCGCAATGATCGGCAAAAGGCAAGGAAACCATCCTGCGCCCCGTGAGCCAGCTCGAGATCCGGCAAAAGACGATTCCATTGGTCAACTGGGCTTGCGGAGGCGAAGTTGTAAAGACGACGGGCTCGTACCCGTAGGTCAACCGCAGCGCCTCCAGCCAGCCCGGCGTGTGAAATATCGAGGCGCTTGTTTGCGTTTGGACCAAATCCGCCCAGCGCGGATCCTTGAGCGGATTAATCGCGTAAATAGCCAACCGAAGCCTCAGGGATTAATTGCACTGCACAGAACGCGAATTCTTAGCGCGAGGCGATGAGCGCAATCAATTACGTTGAGCGTTGTACCCGCCAGGGAGAGCAGGCGCAACGCTGGCCCGCGGAACGAGCCGCAGGGTATGTCTCAATCGCCGGATCTGCTCTTTTCGGCGAAATCCGACGAGATCTTCCGGTATCGTCCGTTCAGCCCGCCGGAGCACCATCCAAAAATAGCCCAGGAAAATACACACGCCCCCAATCACGTAGGGCCTTTTCGTCATTTGATAGAAGCTTCGGAAGAGCTCCCACAGCGGATGGCTGCCAAGCAAATAATCCTTGTACCCGGTGTGAAGCCTTTCGCGCAGGCCCTCCACGTGCGCCGCACCCATCGGACGATGATGGAGACAGGCCCTCTCGACAAAAGTCCTGGTGCGCCAGCCTTTAGCTCGAGCACTCAGCACGGCTAACAAATCGATTCCGCCAGCTTTGATGGGGCGATACCCGCCAATCGCTTCGAAACACTCTCGTCGAAAAATCTGGCAAGCGCCGGAGACGTGCTCGATACCGGTGTATTTGTAGTCGTAATAATCTTGATTTGAGTCCGCATCCACCAGCCGCCCGCTTACTAATCCCAAGTGCGGGTCTTCGGCTAGCCTTTGCTGCAAAAAAGAGAAGTAGTCTTTTTCAAAGGAAATGTCGCCATCCAGATTAACGACCAGGTCGAAGGACAATCCCGCCATTCGCGCCAGACCCGCGTTGAAGGCATGAACTTTCCCAGCGAAATGCCGTTCACGGCGCTCCGGCATGCGCAGTAGTTCGATCCAGGGATGTTCCGCCGCGTAACGGCTCACAATGGCGTCCGTTCCATCGGTTGATCCGTCGCTGACGATAACCCACTTGAGAGGCCGGACAGTTTGCGCGACCACGGACCGGATGGTCAACTCGATGTACTGCGCCTCATTCCGCGCCGGGGTGATGATGACGTAGGTCAGCATGCTTCCATGAACGCTGGGGAGATTTCGGTTGGCGAATCTTTTTCCCCCGCTGACGATTCGCACAAAAGCATGGACATGGCCAGAAACATCCAGGCCTGCGACCACCTCATGTAGGGCGTGCGGATCGTGCACAAGCGCAGCACTCGGTAATAGAAGAAACCGCGCTCATCCCTCATGCGATCCAAAGCCCATCGAAGCACGGCGCGAGCCAAGGGAATATTGCGCGCGTCGAGATCCTGAAATTCGACGAGCGTAACGATGCTTTGTGCCACGGTGTGAATATCGATGGGGTAGGTGCGATTATGAAAGTATCGGACTGCACCATCTTCGCGGAAGAAATAGGTGCGGTAAAAATGAAAACCTTTGCGGATACAGTCGTCAAATTCCGCTGTATTGGCGTTCTGAGATATGGATTGCAACGCGCAGAGGTTGTAGCCAGTATGGAAATTATCAATCCATCGCTGCGAACGCTCGTCCCCGTAGTACCAGGATCCGTCGGCGTGCTGCTTTGCGGCCGAATAGTGCGCCGCCCTAAGTGCTGGAGCGAGGAATTTCCTTTCGCCCCTGTGCCTGTACACGCGGCACAGCAAGGCGGCAGCAAGAAAATTCGCGTTGTGCACTTGAATGCGAAGCGCCGGCCGGGGATAGCTGAACCCGGCCGCGGAACCATCTCCGGACCAGTAAAGCTCGTTCAAGATATATTCGGCGGCACTCACGGCCATATCCAGGCAAGCTGAGTCGTGGCGCCGCTCATAAGCGTCGAGGAGCGCGCTGGCGACAAACGACGTGCACACCAGATTCGGGGCCCCTGCGGGCACGATAAGCGTGCGGGTTTGCCACGGAAAACTGTAGCCCCAGCACCAGTAAGGAATGCCCGCGGACCGAAGGGCGATCAGGCGATCAATCATTTCGGGAATGAAGCGGCCGACCTCGAAATCCGCGCGTTCGGAAAGCCTGACGAACGCCGAGAGAAACAGCGCAATGGCCTTCGGGTTCTGGAGTTTGGGAATGAGCAAAAGCCGGCGGAGATTGAATGGGCTGCGCTTCAAAGCCTGCGTGAGAATGAGCCGCGGAACTCTCGAATTCAGGAATGGCAGCACTTTAAAGGCTTTGCTGTTCAGCGCGTCATATGGGTCATAACCAGCCCAATTGTTCGCCTGACAGAAAGCCAGCAGCTCCAGAATCGCAGCCTTAAGCTCAGAATCCATCCCGATCAGTCAAACGTTCCCATGGGCATCAACTGGCGGACACTGCGTCCCGAAACAAACGCCTCAGGCGATGCGCCTTCGCAGTGAATGCGAACCAAAACGTCGACAATTCGTACGGCGGCCTGGCCATCCCATTTCTCCGGCACGGACCCGCTGATTCTGCTCCCGGTCTGTCGGCGAATGGCAGCCTTGATGCTCTCTTTGCTTCTTCCGGCAAGAACATTTGTGCCGATCTCCACCGTAACGGGCCTCTCGGTGTTTTCCCTGACGGTGACGCACGGAATTCCCAGGCACGTGGTCTCTTCCTGGATGCCGCCAGAGTCCGTCACGACCATTGATGCATGCATCATCAAACAAAGAAACTCCACATACCCCATCGGCTGAGTCAGGATAATTCCGTGCCCGCCACTTCCCGAATCTGGTGTGGCGCCGTGGATCATCGAGCCCTTCATGCCTATGCGGCCGCGCAAACCGAATTCCTCAATTCGTCTTTGTGTTCGAGGATGTATAGGGAAGATGATGGGGCAATCCATGGCTAACTCTTCTAACCCCGCGAGGATGTTCAGAAGGCAATCTCGGTTATCGACATTTGACGGCCGGTGTAGGGTCAGCAATGCATAACGACGGATCGAGCCGTGCCCTCCATGCTTGTGGCTGTCGGTTCGAAGTGCTAACTCCTCCAATATCGAAGACGCTTCCGCCTTCTGCTTGAACGCGAGCAGGGAGTCGATCATAGTGTTACCCACAAAGTAAATCTTCTCGGGTGAGATGCCTTCACTGCGAAGATTCTGAAGGCCGCTTGGCTCCGTCACAAAGAGCAGGTCAGATACCTGATCAGTGACCATGCGGTTGATCTCCTCCGGCATGGACCGGTCAAAAGAACGCAAGCCTGCCTCCACGTGGGCGATCAAAGGTCTGGAACCCGCTGAATCGAAGGAGACCTTGGCCGTAACCAGAGCACATGCCAGGGTCGAAGTTACATCTCCGACGACCACCACAATTTCGGGTCTCTTCTCCCACAGCACCGCTTCAAATTTCTTCATAATTTCCGCGGTTTGAATGGTCGGTGAGCCGGCTCCCACCCCGAGGTGAATATCCGGCGGCGGAAGATTAAGATCGCTGAAGAACGAACCAGACATAAGATCGTCGTAATGCTGACCGGTATGCACGAGGATGTGCTCGATCGTTTCGCCCATGCGGCAACTATCGGCTGAAATTCCGGGCCGGTTATTGTTGTGCCTGTTAATCGCACTGATGATTGGTGCTGCCTTCATAAAATTGGGGCGCGCACCAACGACCGAAAGAATTCTCATTTTAGCGAGCAGCCTTTATAGGTTTTGGGTGAACCGAACTCGAACCTAAGGATGGGTCCTGGCAGGTTGCGGGAAACTTCGAGCCCACGATGGAGACAACTTGATTGACAATGCTACTTAGAACGACGTCGTTGCCGTTCTGCGGCGTGGCGGCTGGTTTTCTTCGGATGAGTTGGATTTTCCTTTGCACGTCTTCAACACTCTCCAGTAGCACGAGCCGGCCCCGATCACTGAGATATCGATCTACAGCGCCGATCTTGCCGCGAAAAGTGCTGTAGACGGGCATTCCGAGCGCCGCAGCCTCTCGGTTCATCGTACCGCCCCCACTAATCACGAGGTCGGAGTGCCAGATCAGATTCAGACCATCTACGACTTGCTGCGGAATGCGTATCTTCTGATTAGAGAAAAGCCCGGGCCAATGATCCTTTAGGTAGAGTGCCTGCTTCTCATTCCGAGGAAGCATGACGACCTTCACCTGGGGCCTCTGGCTGAGAAAGTCGATTACAGCCTCGAAGAGCTCGTCACTCTGGCGCCGGTGATAGTGAGCCTCGGTCGCGGGCGGCCGCATCGTCACCACGAGATCGTCGGCGCTCAGTCCCAGTTGATGCCTTATGCGGGGGTCCGGAACGAATCGAGGGACATATACATCCTCCTTAAGGCCGGGATATTTCAGAACTCGCTTGGGGTCACATCCCAAGGCGGCAGCTGGAATTACTTCGGGGCACATTAACCAGGTCGGCTGGACAAGACCTAACCTCTTTGCACATTCATAATCGATGATCAAAAGGGAAGGAATTCTCAAGGCAGCGCATACAATGAGCTGCGAACGCGAGCCGTGAGAGATCGCCAGGTCAGGTTTTTCTCTGAGTGCGCTGGGAATCAATTGCAGTGCACGAAAACACAGGCCAAACACCTTCCGGATCTTGCTCTTCCCGTTATGGCGACCGACCAGCTCGCAGTTCAAATGAAGAAGATCCGCCAGTTCACGCACCTGAAAGGCGTCCCGCGCGGTAAGCACGATCGAATAGCCCCGCTTCTCAAGTTCGTCAATGATTGGCGCAAAGAATGGCACATGAGGAGAATTATCCAAATCGATCCAGATCTTTGCTTTTCCGGCAGGTTTATGAGGACTAGCGCTATTCATGATCTGTCGCTCACAAGACTCCACCTTTTGCCGCGGTCATACTGAAGCAAGTAGCACGACTAAACGTCGCTGATTGTCGAAGTGAATCGGTCTCAAGATCGCGCGATCCCAACGCTGGGATACGGCTGGGAAATCTGGCTGCCGGCGATGCTAGCCTTCGTGGAAAGCAACTCGAAGATCGTGTGAGCAATCCGTTTCTGCTGCCCCGCTTCAAGATGGGGATACATAGGCAAAGAGAGAATCTCCGCCGCAATCCTCTCCGTGACGGGGAAATCCCCTTCTTTGTAGCCCAGACTTGCATAGGGCCTTTGAAGATGAAGGGGCATCGGGTAGTGAACTTGCGTCGCGATCCCGGCTTGAGCAAGATGTCTTTGGAGCTGATCGCGATATCGGACCCGAATTACATATAGGTGATATACAGCCTTGGCCCGTGAAGGTTCGTAAGGAGCGGTGATTAGGTCGTCCTGCGCACCGAACAACTCATTGTAGCGATGAGCATTCTCACGACGCTGGCGGTTCCAATCTGGCAGGAATTTGAGTTTGGTCTGCAAGATACCCGCTTGGATCGCATCGAGCCTGCCATTGTATCCTTCGATCTCGTGGCAATACTTCTTCGCCTGGCCATGGTCGCGAAGCATGCGAACCTTTGTTGCAAGGGCTGCATCGTTGGTGGTAACCGCCCCGGCTTCTCCACATGCGCCGAGATTCTTGCCCGGATAGAAGCTGAAAGCAGCGGCATGGGCGATCGAACCGACACGGCGCCAACGATTTTCCTTATTGGAAAAGTACTCGGCTCCGTGCGCTTGGCAGGCATCTTCGATCACTACTAACTTATATCTTTCTGCGAGCTCCCCGATTAGATCCATCTCCGCAGGCTGGCCGTATAGGTGCACCGGCACAATCGCCGAAATAGGACTTCGCGTCTTCGCGTTCAATAACTTCCCGGTTCTGAAATCCCGGACACATCGCATTTCCAAATATTCCTGGAGTCTTCGGGCATCCATGTTGTACGTGCGGTCATCGACTTCGACGAAATCGGGCCGCGCTCCAGCCTGAGATATCGCCTCCGCTGTTGCGATGAAAGTGTTCGGAACAGTAATCACCGTATCACCGGCGTTCACGCCGGCTGCAATCAAAGCGAACCGCAAAGCGTCTGTGCCGCTCGCTACGCCAACGCAATACTGTGTTCCGCAAAATTCTGCGAACTCCCGCTCGAAACCTTCGACGAAAGGTCCGCCCGCAAATCCGGCCGTCTCCAGAATCCCGCGGAAGACCCAGACCAATTCCTCTTCGAGTTCCAGGTGAGGTGTAATTAGATCTAAAAATGGAATCTGACCGTTGCCAGTCATTAGGCCACCCTCAACTCTGGCGCTACCGTGCGGAGCACTTTCGCCGGATTTCCCGCCACAACGGCATTGTCGGGTACGTCGCGAGTCACGACGCTGCCGGCACCCACCATGGCGTTTTCGCCGATCACAACATTCGCGAGAATCGTTGCACCCGAACCGATGGAGGCGCCCTTTTTCACCAGCGTCGGCTCCACTCTCCAGTCCTTCTCCGTCTGAAGTTCGCCTTCCGCAGTGGTCGCACGCGGAAAGAGGTCATTGATAAAGACGACGCCATGGCCCACGAAGACGTTGTCTTCGATGGTCACACCTTCACAAACGAAGCTGTGGCTCGAGATTTTGCAGTTTCCGCCGACTTTGGCGTTCTTCTGGATCTCGACAAACGCGCCTATCTTTGTGTTGTCGCCGACTTCACAGCCATACAGATTGACAAAGGGAGAGAGCCTTACGTCTTTCCCCAGTCGGACATCGGGAGCAACGGATTGATGGTGGTTCATAGCCGGATGATTTGTCCTCTCTTTTCCAATGAGCGATCTGCAGCTTCAAGGAGCTTGACTACCCCCAGGCCTGCAACACCGTCATTCAGTGGCGTTCGATCATTCGCAATGCAATCCAGAAAGTATTCGAGCTCAACCTTCAGAGCCTCGGTTTGTTCCACTTTGGGCGCCCACACGTCCCCCGAACGATAACTCACGAGCAAGTCATAGAGGCCCTGCCCGCTCTTGATCTGGACGCCTTTGTCGTAGACCTTGATTTTCTCGTCGGGCTCCAGGTCGTCCCAAACCAGCATCTTTTTCTCACCGCCGATTAGCGTGGTTCGAATCTTAACGGGGGAAAGCCAATTGACGTTGATGTGGGCAACCACGCTGCTGGGAAAGTAGACGGTGATGAAAGCGACGTCCGCCAGACCGTTCAGATGTCTTCCCCCCGTCGCAACCACCGCCTCCGCTTTCTCGCGGATGACGTAATTCATAATGGAGAGATCGTGGGGAGCGAGGTCCCACATGACGTTGACATCGTGCTGGAAGAGCCCAAGGTTGACGCGGATGGAGTCGAAGTAATACAGGGGCCCTAACGTTCCATCATCAACGAGCTGGCGGATTTTCCTTACCGAACCAGTGAAGAGGAAAGTGTGATCCACCATGATCTTTAGCCGTTTCCGCTCCGCCAGTTCGATCAGTTCCTCTGCCTGCTGCGTCGTCGAAGTGAACGGTTTCTCGACAAACACGTGTTTGCCATTTTCCAGAGCGCATTTCGCCAGCTCGAAATGCGTCCAGACCGGGGTGACTACTGCTACAGCATCTATCTGAGGGGAAGTAAGGAGTTTCGTCACATCCGTTGTCAGCTCTATATCGGAAAAAGCTCGATTTGCGCGTCGGAGTGCTGCCTGATTCTTATCGCAGATTGCCACGACGCGACAATTGTCGAGCGCGTAGAGGTTCCGGACAACGTTTGGCCCCCAATAACCGTATCCAATCGCGCCAATACGTATGGAATTGTCGGGGCTTGGACGCAAAGCGCAATTGACGCCCTCAATCAACTCTCGTGTTCCAAGCGAATAATTAGGTTGGACGGCGGTAAATGAACTACTCTCATTCATAAAAGTCCATTTGCTCCTTTTGATTTGCGCCCGGGGACGCCGTCCGATATGAATCGATTAGAACGAACGCGTGAAGGGCGAGGGCAATCAAAACGTTCAGTAAGCACCCTCGCCGGAGAGGACTGCGCGCGGCGTGTGCAACAATATCTTGATGTCCAGCCAAAGCGACCAGTGCTTCACATACTCGAGATCCAGCCGCACCATATCGTCAAATGTCGTTCTACTGCGGCCCTTGACCTGCCACAAACCCGTGATCCCTGGCTTCACTCCTAGGAAACGGCTTCGGTGCCAGATCTGATAGAGATCTATTTCGTAGGGAATCGCAGGCCGCGGACCGACCAGAGACATTTCGCCCTTGAGGACGTTGATTAACTGCGGAAGCTCATCGAGGCTGCACTTGCGGAGAAACGCGCCAATCCGAGTGAATCGGGGGTCTTCTTTGATCTTGAAAGGGATGCCCTGCCCTTTAGCGATTTCTCCGGCGATGAACCGCTTGATGTAGTCGCGATGAATGCGCGGGTCGCTGGCGCACTTCATGGACCTGAATTTCAAAAATGTAAATCGCCGGCCGTACAGACCCACCCTTTCTTGCCTAAACAGAACGGGGCCCTTCGAGGTCAGTTTAACGGCCGCAGAGATTAAGATGAATAGAGGCGAAAAGACGATGATGGCGAAGACACTTCCCAGAATGTCGATAGCGCGTTTCGCCAGCTGGGAGAGCTTTCTTGCGTGATTGTGCTCGAGCAAATCTGGGTAGAGCTTATCGTCGATCAAACCGTTGCCGCTCAATTTATCCCAGTCCTCGGGAAAGAAATGGAAGGCGATGCGAATCCGATCGGCTCGTTCTTGACCTAGATTCGCGCGCAGCCTTGCGACCACCTCTGCGCTCATCAAGTTTTGCAGTGAAGTCCTGTCTGTTTTGCGCAGCTCGGTGAAGATGATCCCGAGAACAGAGTTCCTTTGATACCACCCGATGATATCCGTTTCTCTTGTGGGAGAGGAAAGTGCCAAGGCAATTCCCGAGAGGACTCGATTCGATGGATTCTTCAGAAGAACTCTCTCCACGTCCAGGAGCATTAGGAGAACACACTTCCGCGAGCGTTCCGCCTTCTTGCGCTCCCAGGACAGAATTCTTTGAAAAATACCCTCACTAAGTAACTCAGGTGGCTGCCGGTGCGAGGAGCGGCAGGTCCTCGGAGTCGGGCTCGAAAAATCGTGGAGATGAGGGTTCTCTGTCAACAAGTGAGTCATAGAAGCCGCATCCCGGTGCGTTGATCGCGGATAGGCTGAGGCATACGATCCGAACTTCACTAAGACGCCCGCAGCAAAACCGTTGCGTCAGGCGCGGGGGGTGATTGAGAAGAAATGGGAGAGACCCACGCGCTGTCAACTTCTACCGCTACGGAACGTCTCAGCAGGCTTACCGACAGAACCAGCCGATGATTTCCTTTCTGATTTTGCAAAATTCCCTCAAGCCCGGAGAGCGGTCCGCATGCGATCCTGACTTTCTGTCCCAGTTGCAAGAACGGCCAAGGTTGCCTGGGCAACTCCGATTGAACAACAGCCTGAATCGAGGCAATTTCCGTATCGTCGATAGGGATTGGATTCTTGCCATTTCCGACCACCTGGATCACGCCGGGCGTCACGAGGATGGGAAGCCGATTCAGTAGATCAAATCTACAAAACAGGTAGCCCGGAAACAAAGGCAGCTCGACTTCCTTGATGCGATCGGTCCAACATCGCCGGATGCTGTAAACGGGCAAAAAGAGATCGTAGCCCTTGTTGCGTAAGTGGGCCGCGGCGAAATGCTCATATCTCAGCCTCGTCTGCAACGCGAACCACGAGTACTTGGCCTTTTCCGGTTTCATCCCCTATCCTCGACCGTACTTGGAGTGGCTTCTCGGACCTTACGCTTCCGCGAGAAGTGCTTCGAACAAGCTACCGCCATGAGAGTCCCAAAGCTGCAGCGTTAAACTACAGAACTACTTGCAAAGGAGCGAAGAGCCACGCCCCACAATGGCGAAGCAGGTAGTCGAACTCTTATTCCCCGCCTGTGCCATTTCCACCGTAGTAGTAACCATAAGCGCCGTAGATCGCTTCTTCTTCGACGCCGTTCAGTACGACACCGAGCAAGTTCTTATGCTTAAGCTCCCCGCACGCGGCCTGAGCCATATCGAATGCCGCCACTCCGGCCCGCACCACAAAGATCACGCCATCACACATGCCTGCCAACACGCTCGCATCGGCGACCGGAAGGGCAGGAGGCGCGTCTACGATGATCCAGTCAAAAAGAGGGAGCACTCGCGAGAACAAAGCACGCAACAGGTTATTGGCGAGCAGTTCCGCGGGATTTGAACGTGGTTTCCCGCCAGGAATAAAAAAGAGCCCTTCCTGTGAGTCGGCTTGGATGATGGAACATTCGTCGCTTTCGCCGGCAAGGTAATCGCTCAGACCCGGCGCACATGGGGCCCCCAGGGCAATGTGAAGTCTGGATGCGCGCAAGTCGGCATCGACTAGCAAGGCCCGCCGACCGGGTTGGCGGGCGATCGACTGAGCGAGATTCATCGCCACAAAGGTTTTTCCTTCCGCCGCAGTTGTACTTGTGATGAGCAAAGTTTGGATAGGGCGTGTATCGCGAAGACTGTAAAGACGCGCCCGTAAACTATGGAACTGCTCGGCCTGCCGTCCGCAGGGTCGCTCCTTCGGGAAAACATTCCAACGGAGCTGCGGTTTCCACACCGGTTTTGCGCAGCGCTGTTGCAGTTCTTCCAACTGCAGCAGCCGAGCTGGCGGCGCGCCTTCGGGTCTCACTGCGGACAGGATTTCTGGAATTCTACTCGCTGCCTTACCGTTGTGAACAGGTTCCCCAACACCAGACTCCTGCGGGGTAGCCTCTGCTTCCAGCGGTCCACGTATCGTCTGTTGATCTTGCGCGTTCTTCAGGGCTTCGTAGACGCGGCTCATATTTTTGTTTCCTCTGGTTCTACCCAAGTCGTCACAGACGAACCGTTGTCCTCACGTCGCGTGAAGTCTTTGAGCACTGATTCCGTCGGCGAGAAGCTCGCCGCAGCCTTAGCCATCGCCGCCGGCATTGCCTGGATCACCGATGCAGTCTCATGGTCCAGGAATCCAGAGCTAATGGGAGGAGCAATCGGCTCAATTAGGTCCAGCTCAAATTCACGCGCCACCTCGTGAATCAGGCGCGCGGAGACCCGTTTGTGCCGCTCGGCGAAGGCGTTAATCAGCGCATGGTCGCAGAGGACGTTGATGACGCGCGGGACTCCGAAGGCGTAGTGGTGGATGCTCTCAATGGCTTCTGGAGAAAAGATCGGCTGGCCGTTCGCGCCGGCGATGCGCAGTCGTTCCTCGATGTAGCTACGAGTCTCCGCAGGCGAGAGTTGGGTTGTTCTGTAACGCAGGGTAATCCGTTGCCGAAGCTGCCGTAGCTTTGGCTCTCTAAGTTTCAATTCGAGTTCCGGCTGTCCGGATAGGACAATCTGAAGCAATTTCTCTGTCGATGTCTCTAAGTTCGTCAGCAGCCGGATTTCCTCGAGCAGTTCCGGGCTGAGATTCTGCGCCTCATCGACGAAAAGTACCGCTGGCTCGGGATTTCTGGTGAGGCATCGATCCAGCAGCCAGTTATTGAGACGGATCAACATGTCGCTCTTGGCGCGCGATTCACAGGAAATTCCGAAATCGGTCAGGATGTAATTGAACAGATCTTCGACACTCAGCCGGGTATTGAAAATAAAAGCCGTAGCCGCTTGGTTTTGCCGCAGCCAATCCATCACTTGATTGAGCAGGGTGGTCTTCCCCGTTCCGACCTCTCCGGTCAAAAGAACAATGCCCTTGCGTCTCTGAATTCCGTAGGCCAAGCCTGCCAGCGCCTCCTGCATGACAGGTGTCAAAAAGAAATACCGGGGGTCCGGATTCACGTTGAAAGCGCTCTCTCTCAAGCCAAAAAACTCGTTGTACATAGTCAGCGCCTTCCAGATGATGCGTCCAATTTGGACGTCCCCTGCTTCATTGGGGCAAGCCTGCTATTGCCGTTCTTCCCGCGCAGATCCGGCTTCATCAATGAGATATGAGCTAGCGTGGGCAACCGCAGATAAATCTCGACATCGTGCCTGGATCGCATTGATTTGTCACGCCACTCGGACAATTGCATCAGTCCTAAACCCAAAACCAGCCCTGCGCCCAGTCCACCCAACCCAAAGAGTGGCCGATTGGGAAAAGAGGGCCGCTCCGGAAAGCTCGGTGCATCTAGAACTCGGAACTGCTCACCTTGCTGGCGATGTTCCAATTCGGTTGCCATTTGCGATTCATTACGCTTCTTCTGCAGGTCGTTGTAAAACTCCAGCGCCGTTTGGTAATCGCGTGTCAGGGATTTGAACTGCTGTTGAATTTTGGGACTCAATTGGAGACGGCCTTGCAAAGTCTTAATTTGCTCTTGTAGGTGGCCTTGTTCACCTTGCTTCTGGAGGACGGCCAGTTCGGCTTGATGAAGCTGTGCACGAAGCTGCTGAATTGCCGGCGGCTCGATCGCTAAGCCCTTTGTGCCTGGTTCGTTTGGCTCCTTTTGCTTCTTCGCGGATGCGTCCTGAATTCTCCTTTGCAAGTCGGCGACATCGCTTTTGAGCTTGACTACATCGGGATATTCTTCCGTATAACGCTGTTGAAGGGACAGAAGCTGCCCTTGTTCCTTGGCGAGCTGCTGTTCCAGCGTCTCGGGATTGGGGCCTTTCCCCGACAACTCCCAAGCCGCGAGCTGCTGGCTCAACATGGATTCCACGAATGCTCTCTCCTCCCGCGCCTGGTTCACGGCCTGTGTGGCAGCCTCGAGTTGCGGGCTCAGCCCCATCAACAAGGTGAGATTGTTCTGTTCATTTTCCGGAAGTTCCCCAACGAAGCGGCCCTGGAAATCCGCCAACTTTGCGTCCTGCTCGTCAAGCTTGGTTTTAGCCTCTTCGAGTTGTGCACCTAAAAACTGAGTGGTGTCCTCGGCCTGCTGCTGGCGGAGCCGTAAGTTCTGCTCCATAAACATGGAAGTGATCTCGGTACATACCCGTTGAGCAAGCCAAGACTCTCCAAGGGTAACGTCGACATTGAAGCCCGGCAGTCCCGTGGGTTGTGTACCCTGCGTGGGATTTAGCGGTTTCACGGTAATGGATTTCTGCAGCCGCGCGACGAGCACCTCCATCGGCACCTTGCTTACGTCCTCCTTGTACATGCCGAATTGTTCCACGAGGTGTTGCAGGCGCGTGCGGCTCAGGATTTGCTCCTGCATACTGGCTAGGCGTTGGTTCAGGTCCTCACTTACCACTGGTTTTACGTAGCTATCAGGCACGACTGGTTGCTCAACGAGAACTACGGTGTGGGACGTATATCGAGCGGGTAATGTTAGGCTCAGCGTATATCCGACCGTAGCGCCTATCACCGCAGGAAGGATCAACAGCCAGCGTCGCCGCCGCAGAATCGCCACATAGTCCTCGAAGCTTAATTCCTTCTGTTTGGGCATTGCTTTAATCCGTCTTCGTCATCCTGTCCTGCCGCGCAGATCTGCTACCCGATGGGTCGTGGCCGCGCACGGCCCGTCAGGCCCAGCGATATAAATTGCCGTGTAAAGCTGTTTCCGCAGCCAATACCGGCGCAGGCAAAATTGGAAGCCTGCCGTTGCACCTGATAACTCAAAAAGATGCTCGCCCAGCGACTCCAGGCGTAGCTAATCGTCACTCCGGCGAACCAGTCCCGGTAAAGCTCATTCACGGGTTGCTGTGCCATCGCGATCAACGCTCGATTGCTCGCGTAGCCACCAATGAGTTGGCCCGTGAGCGCGCGAGACAATTGACCATCGATCGACCCGTATCCTCGGTCGGTAATTGCACCTGCCAGGAAACCGGCCCCGTCCGTCACGCCGTGGTCATAGCCAAGCTTCAATACTGTGCGCCGTATCCCGTACGTCATGGAGCTATCCAGCGTCCAAGACACCCGCTTGAATTCCGTTATGGTTGGGGGCGCGCTTCCCGGAGACTGTTGACCCGCCGCCGTGCGGAATAAACTCAGCTCTGGGCCGGCGGATAACTGAAATGCCAGCCGCCCCGCAACTTGTCGTCCGAATGCCAGCTGGACGACGTGCCCGTCCATCGGTTGATATAAATTGCTAAATCGGAATCCAGTAAAACGGTAAAGCAGAGCGATGGTGTCGTTGCGAGTTACTTGATGGTTGAATCCCCCTTGGAGGATCGTGTCGTTCAGGTCCAAGAAGCTGGAATTGAAAAATCGGACCACTGAGTAAGATTCGAGAAATGTTAGTGAGGACCGCGGGGTCGGGGAGACATCGAGTTCACCTACAAACGCATTGGTAAGCTCTTGCCCGACCGTGGTAGCGATAGATTGATTCGGCACGAATACCGGCTGCAGCGACAGTTCGCGATTGCCAGGAAGATTCGCGCCCGTTGGCAAATAGAACTCAGAGACTGCTTCAGGTAAATAGCCGAACTGGTCGAAAAGCGAAATTGACGCATGGCGCCAACTTAGCTTTTCTCCGAGCGTGAGCCGCTGAATCGGCGCATCCTCGCTCTTGTGCTGGGAAAGCACACCGCCGCCGAGGTAATTCAGACTGAGGTCAGACCGATGTGACGACCAGAGCACGTCTGCGCCGCCGTAGAAAGAGCCCCATGGAACCAAGCTAACCGTACTACCAACCCCGAGAGGATTCGTATCCAGAGTTGATGTCAAATTGAAGAAGGGCTGCCAATGGCTCCGCCTCAAGACAGTTGCGTCAGGCGAAAGTTCTTGGGCTCCTGCCAGGGCGCGCTTATCCGATACCGGCGTTGCGGAATCAGCGTTTGGGCTCTGAGCATTCCCAGAGGAGGGTGCCGTAACAACCGGCAACTGCACGGGCTGAACCGCGAGCGTCGCTGAATCGCCACCCTGCGCCTGAGCACGACCTGCCGTTACGGCGAGAACCATGGCCAGAAGGGCGAGACAAATGTTTCGAACCAACATTCGCATTTCCTTGCTCTAGGGAACCACGATTGTGTCGCCCACTTTCAGGACAACGTTCTGTTCGGGATTCCTGCCCTTGAGAAAGTCTTTGTAATTGAAGGAAGCCTTCGTCGGGCCGCCATTTCCCTCTCGCAGCACATAGATTTTTTGACTATGGGCGTATTGCGTAAGTCCGCCTGCGCTCGATAGCGCTTGCAGCACGGTCATTCCAGGCAGCAGGGGATACGCGCCGGCGCGCGTCACTTCCCCAAGAAGGTAAATGCGCTGGCTGTTGATCGCTGTGACGATCACTGTCACCTGGGGATCAGTAACATATCTCTTCAAGCTTTCCGTGACGTGTGTCGCGAGTTGCGTAGGCGTCTGGCCCGCTGCCTGTACGTCATTCAATAACGGTAATGAGATCTTTCCGTCTGGCCGGACGGGTACCGTACGCGTCAGATCGGGCTCTTTCCACACGCTAATATCCAGTAGGTCTTCCGGGCCGATCACGTAGTTAGCATTGGCGGTAACAGCGACCGGTATGTCCTTGGCGAAGTTCCCGGTTCGGGCCACTAACACCTTGCTGTTGTCTTGTTTCTTGTCCGCGCTCTGCTGTGCGGGTAAGGAAGCTGGCAGAAGGCACGTGAGTAAGATCGCTAGACTCGTCCACCTTGTCCGGCTTGTCTGGCGATGGGCAGATGGCGCTGCTCCTGCGAACGAGAAAGCGTACTTGGCTGGCAGGCGGCACTGCCTGCCCGTTGCAATGGACAGGGCTCCTCTATGAATTATTCCCGCAACCGTAAGTAGGTCCTCGAAATGCTGTCCGGTCTGCTTAGCGGAAATTGCATCCATTTTCGCCCCCGCCTTCCGCGCACGCTACGGCGTCCGTTTCCTACCTACCAACCATCGCACGGCCGCTAAACGCTGTGAGCCCCAGCTCCCCCGAGCAAGAGGAGATACCAAGAAAGTTTCGGCGGAGATGCGGTCTTACACGGCTGAGCGAGTCGACCGCCATTTTCAGATCGCCACTGTTGGGCCGCACGCGCCTGCCCACCTTCCACGCGTGGAGAGCCCCCGCCATAACATTCATTGAAGTCAATCACTTACTCAAGAGACGATAGTCTTACATCGAGCACCCGTAAGCCTACGCAGGGCTCCTTAACATCACAATCGGGTGGATAGCTGAGCGGGTGGACGTATGCACCGTATGGCGAACCCAGCATTGCTACGGGAAGATGACTAATCGCCTGCGGTATTCCCTAATTTCCCCAAAAATGAAACAAGACTCAAGTCTGGAGGTCTAGGAGTGCGTCTGAGAATTGAGTTTTGAGGCCCGATCCTTGGCACGAACGAGCCCCAATGGGGCTATCCGGTAGAGTGCGCGTCGCCCAATGGTAGGACCGCTGCGGTGATTGAGATGCTCTGGAACATCGTCTTATAGCTTCCGATACTCTTTGGCATTTCTTTCTCGCTTTATCCGTAACAGATCTTGTGAAACTTCAGAAGATTGTGAGTCATACAGACCAGTGCCCACTCGCCTCGTACTTTCTCCAACCCTCGTAAGAGAAACTGCCGGAATCCGCGTGCCTGCTTGATCTGCCCGAACACCGGCTCCACCATGCATTTTCGTCTCGCGTAGATGGCCGCTCCCGCCTTCGTCTGCAGCTTACGTTTCATCCGTTCCACGCGACTGGCCTTCTTCGGTAAAGGTCCCCGGGGGCAGGGCTCTGTCCGCTCCGTGTGTTTCTGTTTCTCCGTCGCTACGAACCCTTCCATCCTTCTCTTTGCCAGGTACTTCAGATTCTCCTCGGAACAGTATCCACTGTCCGCCAGAACTTCTTCCGGTTTCTGTCCCGCTTGTTCTTCGATGGCCTCGATCAGCGGCACCACCTGTTGTTTATCGTTGGCGTCCTGGGTCACGGTCTGCCCCACCACCAATTGGTAAAGCGGCTCGACCGCCACCTGACTGTTGTACCCTTGCACGAATCCATCCGACCCTTTCAGGATGCGGGACTCCGGATCGGTAAAGTTGTATTGGGCCTTCGTTTCGGGCTTCGCTTCCGGGCCATCTTTATTCTTCTCGCTCTCGGCCTTTTCGCGGGCCCGCTCTTCCAAGACTTTCTGGGCTTCCCGAATTCGTGCTATTCGCGTTTCCCGTCGCTGTAACTCTGCGGGCAGTTCCTCACCCTGGCACTCCCGGCCGTAACGCTGATCCTCTTCTTTGTCCACGGCCTCCGCTCGCTTCAACAACTCCTGCACTTCTTTTCGCAGCCGCTTCTCGGTCTCCCCCATCCGTCCATAACTCATGGCCTTGTGCTTGCTCGCGTTGGCTTTTACTTTGCTCCCATCCAAGGCCACCCTTCCCAGCTTCAGCCCTCCCACCTCTAACACCAGCCGTAACACCTGCTGGAACAGTTCTTTCAACGCTGGCAAATGATTCTTCCGAAAGTCCGATAGGGTCCGGAAATCCGGCTCATTGCCGGCCGCCAATACACGGAAAGCCACGTCTTCCGCCAGTCGCTTCTGAATCCGGCGAGAGGAAAACACTCCTACGCAATAGCCATACACCAGGATCTTGGTCATCATGCGCGGATGATACGGTGGTTGACCCCGATCTTCCTCTTCATACACCGACTCGATTGACGAAAGGTCCAGCTGGTCCACCACATCCGACACACAGTAAGCCAAGTGATTCTCCGGCAACCAGTCACGAAGGCTGGGCGGTAACAGCAAATCTTGTTCGGGAAGGTAGGTTTTGTAAGTCTTGGCCATGACTCACAAACTTGATGATCCCGGCACATTAGGGCGGGGCCTCCGCTAAGGGGAGCCAGACTTGAAAACGCGTGTCACCGGGCTTGGAACTGACCTGAATACTTCCCCGGTGCTTCTTCACAATTCGCTGGACAGTGTCCAAGCCGAGGCCCGTGCCTTCTCCAACTCCTTTGGTCGTGAAAAAAGGTTCAAAGATGTGGGGTTGCAGCTCGCGGGAAATTCCTGGACCGTTATCGCCAATCTCAACTACAACGCAAGCGTCCTCGCGATAGGTTCGAACGCGAAGCTGGCCTTTTCCATGCATCGCGTCAATCGCGTTATCGATAATGTTGGTCCATACTTGGTTGAGCTCGCTCCCAAACGAATTCACGAGAAGAGGAACGCGCAGGTAATCGCGCTGCACCACCACTCCTTGTTTCAGTTTGTGATTCAAGATAGTGAGGGTAGTTTCCAGGCTCTTTACGATGTCCACGTTTTGCACCGGCGCCTGGTCCATATAAGTGTATTCCTTGATCGCGCCGACCAAATCCGATATCCGTGAGGTGCTGCTTTCGATTTCGTGTAACAGACCGGCAACCTCCGCCGAAGCGGCGATCCTGACCAGAGCGGCTCGAGCGGTGTCCGCATCGAGGTTCGCGAACAACGATTCGAGCACCTCCGACTTGATGTTCCGCCGAGCAAGGGCGGCCGCCAGTTGCCACAAGTCGTTCTGTCCATGACTGCGCAACAAGGAATCAATCTGGTCTTCCAGGTCGCTGATCGTCAGCGCATCCAGTGGAACTACGTCCTGTTGCGTGAAGGAAGCTTCCAGTTTGTCGATTTCTGATTTCTGGGCAGAGGTGAGATCGCGCCTTCCCAGCTCGAGACTCGCGTCCCTGATTTTCTTTAGGATGTCGCGCAACTGGCCAGTCGCGCGTTTCGCAGCGGAAGCCGGATTATTGAGTTCATGCGCAAGTCCCGCCGAGAGTTTCCCCAGAGAAGCCAGCCGATCTCGTTGTTGTTCGATGCGAGTGGCTTCACGGATCCGGTCGGACATCAAACCTACCAGACGCGTGGTCAACACTGGCAGCTTTTGCACGAGATCGGGGAACAAGGAAGCCGGGAATTTCAGAACTCGGGCGTCAGTGACGGCACGACCGGTCACGGTGAACTGCTTCATCCTGGAGAAGGGCAGCATCCCGGTGACGTCGCCTGGCCTTGTTGAAAAGACAATGGTTTCGCCGCCGAATTCGCCGCGCCACTGAAATTGCCCCTCGAGCATCACGAACATCGAGTCCGCCGGATCACCCTGGCGCGCGTATATATCTCCGGCAGCCAGATGTATTTCTTGCGAATTGCTGAGGAACCAGGCGATCTGATCATCGGGCAGATCGGCGAATGCGGGAACGCGAAGCAGTTCCGATTTTTCGACCATTTACACCTTGCTCAAATATTGATGGATGAATTGCACCGCGACCGATCCTTCACCAACACCGGACGCCACCCGTTTTATGGAACCATGGCGCACATCGCCCACGGCAAAGATGCCGGGAACATTCGTCTCCAGCAGGAACGGATCTCGGTCGAGCGTCCACCCCTTTGGGCGTTGCCCGTCACGCATAAGGTCAGGACCAGTCAACAAGAAACCGCGCTCGTCCCGTTCGACGACATTCGCGAGCCAATCTGTCCGTGGCAAGGCTCCAATAAAAACAAACATCGCGCTCGCCGGCACGCGCTCGACCTTGTTGGTATCGGAGCAGAGCACCCAAATCTCTTCCAGATGCGTTTCTCCATGCGCCTCGGCGACGCTGGCATGCGTCCACAGCTGGATGTTGGGTGTCTCTTGAATCTGGTCGATCAAGTATCGTGACATCGTGCTGGAAAGCGATTCACCACGTACAAGAATAACGACTCGCTCTGCGTATCTGGCGAAGTTCATTGCCGCTTGACCCGCCGAGTTCGCACCACCCACCACATAGACGATCTCGCCCTTATATGACAGAGCTTCCGCAGCACCTCCACCGTAGTAAATTCCCGCCCCCTGCAACCTGTCTATCCCCGGAGCTTCCAGTCGCCGCCACTGCACTCCAGTCGCGATCATCAGCGCATGGCATGAGATCTCGTCCCCATCCACCAGCTTGATGATTCGATAAGACCCTTCCGTTCGGACGCCAACAGCTTCCTGCGGCGCCAGGATTTCCACTCCGAAGCGCCGGGCTTGCACCACGGCCCGCCGCGCCAAATCGCCGCCACTGAGTCCGGTTGGAAATCCAAGATAGTTCTCGATGCGAGAGCTCATACCAGCCTGACCGCCTGGCGCTTCGCGCTCAATCATCACTGTATGCAGACCTTCGGAGGCTCCATAAACTGCAGCGGCCAAACCGGCCGGTCCCCCACCCACGATCGCCAGATCATAGAAGTTGGTTTGGGCGCGCGTCCGCAGTCCGACCTTTTGCGCCACGTCCGCTGGTACACTCTCGAGAAGCTTCGTTCCATCGGGAAAAAGTACCACAGGGATATTGGTCGCCTCGGGCCCCAGAGCTTCCAGAAGACGCTTGGTTTCCGGATCATTGGCGGAGAGCTCGACGTCGATCCATTGATAGGGGACGTGGTTGCGCGCCAGGAAGTCCCGCAACTCGTACGATCGGGGCGACCATCGGGTGCCCAGCACCCGGATCCCTTGAAATGTTGGATGGAAGGAAGCCTGCCAGTCGTCGAGCAAATCATCTAATTGCGGATACAGATGCTCCGTGGGAGGATCCCAGGGCTTCAAGAAAAAATAGTTGATGCTGGCCTGATTGATGGCGCTAATCGCGGCGTTGGTGTCCGCGTACGCGGTGAGCAAAGCCCGCTTCGCATCGGGGAAAATGCCCATGGCTTCTTGCAGGAATTCCACCCCGTCCATGCGCGGCATGCGCTGGTCGGCGAGCAGCAAAGCCACGCTGTCATTACGCACTTTCAGCTGCTTCAGGAGATCGAGCGCGCCCTCGGGCGAATCGCTGCCTATCACCCGGTATTCAGCGCCGTACTGCGAACGAAGATCGCGTTCTATCGCCCGCAAAACATCGGAATCATCATCCACGCTCAGCAATATTGGCTTGGGCATTCTCGATCTCGTTCCGGGCTTTCGTGTAAAGAGATAATTACAGACTTCCGGGTTGCCCCGATGACTGGATTAGATACAGAAGGTTGAACTTGGTCGCGCATTTCCTGCAAGTGCCCCTTTCGCGTTGACTCTAGGATTAAGGTTCAGCTGCGGACGCCATCACTTGGCTTCGGGACGTCCCCGCGTCTCAGAATCGGGACACAATCAACACACCGCCCGCAATGGTTACGGCGTCTTCCAAAAAAGATGACGAAATCCTGAACCTTGAGAGCCCTTACGAGGCGCGTCCGAACCTGATAACCCGCAAACGCGCCGACAATGCCGCCCGCCGCGCCCAAGACAGTGCCAAATAAAAAGGATTGCCGTCCTGTGGGGCAATCGCCGCGCCGGAGAGACCGCCGAGAATGATGCGGGCGATCGGACCCATAATGAAGAAGCGTCGCACATTACGGAACCAGAACGATCTTGCCGTAGGCACCTGGCGCCAAGACTTCTTTGTGGGCGCGGGAAGCCTCGGCGAGCGGCAGTTCCTTGCCGACGACAGGCCGCAGGGTGCCATTCTCCATCCCAGCGATCAGTGCAGCATGAATCTCCTTTTCTTCGGCTTCGGTGACGCCCCATAGCGTAATGGCGTGAATCGATCCACGCCGCGTCATGAGATCGCGCGGGGAGATGGTGACATCACCGCGGCTGCCAATGACAACGACGCGGCCCTGAGGGGCGAGCAGCTTGAGGTCTTGGCCCAGGTTCACGTTGGCGAGCATTTCGAGGATGAGGTCGACACCCCGCCCGCCGGTCGCTTTGACAATCTCCTCCAGGTATCCGGACTTGGAGTGATCAAATGCGGAATGCGCGCCTTCGCGCCTGACTAATTCGAGGCCTTTCCCCGTTCCGGCCGTGCCAAAAACGATTAGGCCCCTCGCACGCGCGATCTGGACCCCCGCGATTCCCACACCGCCACTGGCGCCATGAATCAGCACGGTTTCGGCCGCCCGGGCTCTGGCACATTGATATAGCGCGTGGTACGCAGTGCCGTAGGGTACCCAGACGGCCGCACCTTGGGCATAAGTAATGTTCGCTGGTAGCGGGTGAACCTGGCTCTCCTGGGTCAGCGCATATTGCGCGTACGCTCCGGTTACCGTCTTCGCAACATAAACGCGGTCGCCCGGCTTGAACTCTCTTACACCCTCGCCGACGCCTTCGACGTCACCTGCGCCGTCGGAGCCGGGCGTGTAAGGCAAAGGCGGCTTGATGGCATAAACACCGTTGCGCATGTAGGTGTCATATGGATTCACGCCTGCCGCACGAATCCGGACGAGCACCTGACCGGCCATGGGACGTGGCGTGGGGAGTTCTTCGAGTTTAAGAACTTCGGGCCCGCCGAATTCATGAACAACGATAGCTTTCATTGTGCAACCCCGATCCCTCCCGGCTCCAGGTATTGAAACCGGTAGAGGCGCCACGCCATTCTTGTTGCTCAATCCGAAAGAAATGAACCCTATACTGCTCTCTCCTTAGCGATAAGCCGCCGCAGAATGGTCTTGGCATGTTCGATTTCGTCCCGGTTGATCGTGTGCGGCAGACCCGGATAGCGTCGCAACGTAACAACTCCGCCGAGCGCAGACAGCACCGACGCTGACTCCTCGACTCTTTTCCAGGGAACGTGCGGATCACGATCACCCGCACCCAAGAAACACGCAGTACCCAAAAGCTCGCCAGAGTAGACAAACTTAGTTCCAGGCGGACCGATAAGTCCGCCAGTGAACGCGATGACGCCGCCGTAGCGGGCTGCATTTCGTACAACGAATTCTGTGGCGAGACATGCGCCTTGAGAGAATCCGACGATAGCGATCTGATCCCGCTCTATACCGGCAGTGATAGCACGGTGAACAGTTTTTGCGACCATCATCAGGGCCGAGTCGAGCCACGGCTGATTCTGCTGAAGGGGCTCCAGGAATGAATATGGGTACCAAGTGTGCTCGGCGGCCTGCGGAGCAAGATACGCCAATTCAGGTAGACCAAACTCGTCCGCAAGGCCCAGGATATCTTCCGCAGAGGCGCCCCGACCGTGAATGAGCACGACGGCACCTTTGGCGGAATCAAGCGCTCGTCCGCGCTGGAGAACGGGTTGATTGCGGTGAGGATCATCCGCATCGGATTTCATCATGCTTCCTTTATGGGTCTGCGGAGTTGAATCGGCGGAAGAACCTGTTCGATTCTCTTTCTGCTTGGTTCGAGCCATGACGGAAGCTTGAGCGCTTCACCCAGTTTTTCCATCGGCTCGTCAATGGCGAAACCCGGCGGATCGGTAGCCAATTCAAATAACACGCCACCCGGCTCGCGAAAATAGATGGAATGGAAGTAGCAGCGATCAATCACCGGCGTGACGTTCAGATGTCTGTTGACGAGCCGCTTGCGCCAGGACTGCTGCGAATTGTCATCCACCACCCGCCACGCGACGTGATGGACAATTCCCACAGCCACCCTTCCGTAGGAAGCCTCTGAAGCGCACAGGATATCGACCCATGCGCCTGTGCCTCCTTCGCCCACGTCGAAGCGGAAGCGATTCCCTTGCTCACCAACCTTCCTGAATCCCATCGTTTCGAGAACTTCCACCGTGCTCTCGTATCCTTGCTCGCACAGGGTCACAGAATAAAAGCCGCGAAGGGCATGCTGTGCCGACACCGACGCCTCTTTCCACGCCCGCATTGCGCCGGCACGCTGGGGATGCGCCACCAACTCCAGCTTCAGGCCGTCCGGATCAACGAATGTCAAGACTTCTTCATCAAAGCGCTTTCCGGAGCGCTCCGCTGGGATTCCCGCGGCGAGCAACCGTCGCTCCCAGTAGCTCAGCGAGTTCTCGGGAATACCGAACGAAGTTGCCTCCACTTGTCCCACGCCGGGGCTGCCTCGCGCCCCCATGGGCCAGGAAAAGAAGGTCAGAATACTACCTGGAGTCCCGACTTCGTCACCAAAGTAGAGATGATACGTACCGGGGTCATCGAAATTCACCGTGCGCTTGACCAGCCGCATCCCGAGTACTTCAGTGTAAAAGTCCAAATTACGCTGCGGATCCGAAGCGATCGCGGTGACGTGATGAATCCCTGAAATCGGCTGCATCAGCATTTCTCCTTTTTGACTGTG
>QHYQ01000277.1 GCA_003224175.1 Acidobacteriota bacterium | reverse complement strand
CATTCGCACGGATCTCGCCGAACAAATTCACACTCACGTGCATCCGAGCAGAACGAACCTTGCCTACATAACCCTGCGCGACAAGGTCATGAACATACCGAAATGCCGGTGCAAACGGTCGCTGCAGGCCAATCTGGGTTTTCACTCCGGCAGCATCTGCAAGCGTCGCCAGCTCGGCAGATTTGGCCGCAGTCGGCGTAAGCGGCCACTCGCAGTAAACGTCCTTGCCTGCAGTGATGGCTGCGCGGATACCCTCCTCATGTTGCTGAGAGGTGGTCAGCACCAGGACCTGGTCGACCAATGGGTCCGTTACCAACGCATCCAAACTCTCGGCTACGTGAGGAATGCGATACTCTTTAGCGGCCGCCATCGCCGCTTCCTTGCGTTGGCTGTAGATAGCTACGATCTCGTACTCCGGCAAAAGCCTCAGCACCCGGACATGTGCGAACAAGGCCCAATTACCAACACCGATCAATCCCAGACGAATTTTCTTTTGATCCTTCATACCTTCCTCCCTATGCGTGTCAGTTGCTACAGAACTAAACATGCCGCGATCTGTACCTGCAAAGACTGGATAGGCCGTAGTGATGCCAGCCCCGATAAAGACTGCGGAAACCGCCATGCGGATCAGAGATCCGAATTCAGCCCGTTTGAATGGCGAGCGATTGGCCAAAATGGCAGTCGATGCCGTGCCCATTTCGATGGCAGGTTCGAAGACCCAGGCGTTGGCAAAGTGCCAGCTTAGTAGTCGTGCGCCAAGGATGGTATTGAGCATGTTGATCACGCCTTCTGAGAACCGAGAACATAATTGAGTCGTCGGTTTCGAGACGGTACGTAACGTTCTCTCAGCAACTCCAGGTGCAAGAGGCGGACCATTCGCAAGAGATTGAAAAGACAGAAGAAGAAGGGCGGAAAGCTGCTCGTGGATTTGGTGAAATTGGCGAAAATTGCGATTTCACCAGTCCTCGGAAAAGGCCTAGCTGAGTTTGAAGTGGCTTTTACGAATCCTTAATTTCTTAATGCGGTGCTCCAAGGTCGAAGGTGGTACTCGGAGCCTCGCTGCGGCCCCGCTCGGGCCAGACACTCGCCCTCGACTTCGCGCCAGTGCGTCCTCAATGATCTGCCGTTCACGACGGGCGTCCTCATCGGTGTCTGCGGGCTTAGGTTGTTTCGGCAAGGTGACTCGACGGGGATCCTTGGTCAACCAGGCCGCATCCACGGAAAACGCGTCATCTGAACTCACGATGACCGACCTCTCAACAACATTTTGCAGTTCGCGAATATTGCCCGGCCAGGGATAGGACCGAAATAGTTCGACCGTTCGCTTATCGATCTTCTTAAAGTGCTTGCCCATCTTTTGGGCGAATCGATGGACAAAGTATTCCAGCAGCATCAGAACGTCGTCTTGCCGTTCGCGAAGCGGGGGAATCTGGATCGGGAATACGTTCAGCCTGTAGTAGAGGTCCGGGCGAAATGTCCCGTTTGCAACGGCGGCTTCGAGATCGCGATTAGTTGCGGCTATTACGCGGACATCGATTTTAACGGGTTGCGTACCGCCGACGCGTTCGAATTCACGTTCTTGCAGCACCCTCAGGAGTGCAACTTGAGTGTCCAGCGGCAGCTCCCCGATTTCGTCGAGGAAAATAGTTCCTCCGTTCGCCAGTTCAAATCGACCGAGGCGGCGCTGCATCGCCCCGGTGAACGCGCCCTTTTCGTGGCCAAAGAGTTCGGAAGAAATCAGCGATGGGGCAAGAGCTGCGCAGTTTACGCTCACGAAGGCGCGTTGCGACCGACGAGATCGCTTATGAATGGCGCGGGCGACTAGTTCCTTACCAGTTCCAGTTTCTCCACTAATAAGAACGCTCGAATCGGTGGGAGCAACTTTCATTAGCCGAGAAAGCAGTCCTTGCAACCCCGACGAGGTGCCGACGATCTCTTCGAACATGAACGCTTGGTCGATCTGCTCCCTGAGCACTACGTTTTCGTTTTGCAGTTGATCTTTCAGGCGCTTAATCTCTTCAATCGCCTTCTCCAGGTCGGCTCGCGCGCGGTGGTGTTCGGTGACGTCTATTGAGGCCCCGACAAACTCTACGACGTCGCCGCGTTCGTCCAGGATGGGATGGCCTATACTGCGGATGTTTTTGATCGTTCCGTCTGGAAGAACAATCCGAAAATCTGCCTCAAACTCAGTTTTTCTAAGCAAAGCCGCCGCGTAAGCTTGTTCGGCCTCGGGCCGATCTTTGGGATGCTTCCTACTGTGATAGAAATCAACCGACGATGCGTCATCTTCGGGTTCAATCCCAAACATTGCAAACCCTTCCGCGGAGACTGTCACCTTCCCTGATAAGACCTCGTGTCTCCAACTGCAGGTGCGGGTTAGCCGTTGGGCCTCGAGCAAGGATGCTTCGCTCGCGCGGAGGGCATCTTCGGCACGTTTGCGCTCTGTGATGTCCATCGCCGTACCGAATAATTCAGTGACATCACCGGAAGCATTCACTACCGGGTGTCCGACCACATGAACGTACTTGGCCGCGCCGTTTGGCAGAAGAAGCCTATAGTCGGCCTCAAAGTCGGTCCTGTCCCGAACGGCCTGCTCGACCACAGGTGTGTAATAACGCGCGTCCTCCGGGTGCAGCCGCCGGGCTACCTCCATGGGGGATGGTGGCGTGGGGCCAGGATCGAGGCCGAAGATCCGGTACATCTCTTTTGACCAATAAGAAGCGTTCCAGCCGACCCTTGGGATCACGGCAAGCTCTTGACCGGCCTCACGCTGCGCGTTTTCCACCTGAGGAACCCGCACCGCCCAACTGCCTGTGTGGGTCAATTTCTGTGCTTCGGCTAAATAACCCTCACTCCGCTGTAGAGCCTCTTCGGCACGTTTGCGCTGTGTGATGTCCTCGGTCAGCGCCATTATGAACCGCGGTACCCTCTCGGTGCCCGGCACAAGAGAAACGTTGTTGCTTACCCAAACCAAACTGCCGTCCTTGCGCCGATACTTTTTCTCAATCTGAAACTGTCGTCGCTTTCCCTCCACCAACTCGGTAATGAGCGCCCAGTTGGCTTCGCGGTAGTCCTCATGCGTGACGCTCAGAAAATCAAGTGCACGCAGTTCCTCCTCCGTGTAACCCACCATTGCCTGGAACACGTGATTAGTCGCCAGAAAATGGCCGTTGAGGTCAGTTAGCGCAACGCCGATAGCAGAATTCTCAAAAACGGATCTCCACCGCTCCTCGCTTTTCCGAAGGGCATCTTCAGCACGCTTCCGGTCCTCAAGATCGGTATTTGTTCCGTACCACTTTGCGACTTTCCCCAATCGGTCGCGCAGAGGACTACCGCGAAAGAGAAACCAGCGAAATTCGCCGTCGAACCGGCGGAAGCGGCCCTCCACCTCGTACGGCTTTACAGAATTCAAAGCTTCTAGGAATGTTTCCAGAATTCGTGGTAGCTCGTCTGGATGTATCGCAACCTGCCATCCCGAGCCCAAAGCTTGCTCTGCAGATAGACCCGTATAGTCCAGCCAGCGCTGATTGAAAAACTGGGCCGAGCCGTCTGGACCAGCGGACCATGCCAACGTAGGGATGGTGTCGACTACGAGG
>QHYQ01000140.1 GCA_003224175.1 Acidobacteriota bacterium | reverse complement strand
GAAATCGCGGCCTTAGCTGCCGAGCCAGGTTGTGAGCGAGATTCTAACCGCGGCAAGTTCGCCTGCCAAAGCCATGCAGCTCTGCTAGAGTTTCAGGGTCAGATAACCGCCCCAACGGGCGGCTCGTGCTCGTGTGGAAGACTCGCTGCTGAGAGAAAAGACGTTTACCGAAAACGTGAGCGCTCGCGGTGCCCGCGTTGTGACGAAGCAGGCGTGGCAGGTCGGGACCGAAGTTAAAGTCATCTCTTCCCATGAAGGGGTCCGGTTGCGAGCGAAGATTGCCTACTGCGAGGCTCTGGGAATTGGAAGGTTCGTTATTGGGCTGGAACTGTCTGCGTCGGCGGGCGAGTGGCAAAAACCCGTCCGTAGCGCATGAGTTTAGGGCCTTAGATGTGTAATGAGTGTGCCCAATTTCTGGTTTTCATTCCCGTTATCGGGCTTCAATCTTTACGTTTACCGCACGTTTACCGCGTGGTTCATGGAACATTTTGGGCATGTCCACAGGCGGAAGCCCTTTCTCTCCGGCAAGACTTCAGCGAGATACAGCGGCATTCCGTCCTTTTCGCATCTGACCCGCGGCATCAGCGAGTCTGTTTCGATCTGACTCTCGTTCTGGCTGAAGATGAAGTATCCATGCGAGCTGCTGTAGTGGACGAAGCAGTCGGTCTCCGGACACGCATAGGCAAGCACCTGTGTACGCACGCCATCGGTCCCCACGAAAATCTGATTAAGCTTCATCTGGATGTGATGCTCGTGACAAAGCGCGTGAATTTCCGTGCTCGGCTGGGCAACAGGCATATGCCACCTCCCGCAAAACACCTATGAAGCAACACCCCAGAGCCACCTTCCCTTTCAGCAGTAAATCGCCTAAGGGTAAATGATCCTCGCGCGTCGTGCTACCCATAACACTAGGGAGATCACCTGTCAAGCTACTAGGGTGATCACCTGACAATACCCATGTTGTCCCTGGTCCTGTAGAAAAGCGAATACCGCATTTTGCCTGAGAAGTTCTATAAAGTCGGTCATGTCGCTTCAAGACACCCGCAAAGCATGAAAATGCGCTCGGGATCGGTTTATGATCCAGCTCGGCCCGCGCCGGACGAAGGCTGATATCCCTTGGAGCATAAAGCCCGCTATAGAGTCTGGCCTGGATATCGCTCCGAACCCCAAATTGTCGCCTCGCTTCGGCGAGAGCACGCGGAGCAGAGTGTTTCACCTTTCGATGTGGGCGCCCTCGCCGTGAACTGCTGTCGCTGGCCGTTCAAGAGCGGGAGATTGAACTGCAAGGTGGGTGGCTGCGCTGGTCGCTTCATCCACTCCCTCCTTATTGACCCACCCGTCCGTGCGCCGAACCCTAATTTTGGTAGCGGTTGAGAGTTAGGGACAAACCAAATCCCTTTCGTTTTCGGCGTGATGCGGAACTCATGTGCAACGGATCGTCAACCATAAAAACCGGTAAGGAAGGTCACAATCCTAGCCGCATCTTGCCATCAGCAATGTGTTGGCATTGCTCTGTCAGACAGCCGCTGCGTAGACGGATCTGTGCGGCCGGTGTCAGGAAGGAGCTAACGAGTGGCTCCGGTGAGCAACGGCTAAGACCATTTGCTGCCAGCTTTCACGCAGCCGAGCGTGCAGTTCTTAACTGTTTTCATGCTGGGGTGCGATTTCATCATGCATCGTGCGAGCCCATCAATATTAGCTCAAGGACATCGATCAGGCTGGATCCACCCGATACCCGTTCAACTGCCATAGGACCGTCCTCCTCTAATTAGACTCTCCGTCTAGGCTTCGCCGCTCTCGGAGCTCTCGGCCGGCGAGCAACTCGCCGGGCTTGTGGGAGCGTAGCAGGTAGCGGGCCTTGCAGTGTCAAATGCGGATCGTATTTCCACCAGTTCAGCCCAATCTGCTCGGCCTTATCAACAGAACAAATCAGCAAGCGAATGCGAATAGTGAGTAACTCCATGCCTGCCAGCGAGATACGAACCGGCAATGACCATAGCCCTATCAAGAATCCGGTCCAAAACGTCGAAGAGGTTCGTCGTTTTAGAACCCGTCGGCACTCTTTCCATAGGATCTCCCTCTCTTTGTTGGGCGGGTAGACGACGTGAAGATCCTGTCCCGGGTACGAAGTGTCTGATAGTAATGGTACCGCGAGGGGCCGGTCAAAGAGTATTTTCCTGTATAGCTCGCATAAAAACATTTTCTCTTTCGACAATTTGTGAAATCTTTTTGTCAGAGAGACCTGGGGTTACCGCGGGCGGCCTAAGGAACCCAAGTCGATATTTAGATGGGCAGGCGAAAGACCAAATTCTTCGGCAAGCTCTAGGATTTTTGCTTCTAGCTTAGTACTCTGACTCGGAATTACGGTGACGTATTTGAAGGGCGTCAGGCCGCTGAAGCTAACCGTTTGTTTTCGATCTTCGCCAAGAGGGTGGTCAGGTCTTTGCGAGTGAAAGTCCATTGGAAGGGACAGGCGGTTTGCTCATAGCGCCGCTCGAAGGCTAACTGAACGATGGAGAAGTAAATCTCAATCTGATTGAGCCAACTGGCATGGACTGGCGTGTGCACCAGGACCACATTGGGCCATTGAGAGCGGAGGCGGTCAACGGCCTTTTGGCCGCGATGGGCGGAACAGTTGTCCATAATCCAGAAAACGCGACGTGCTGACTGGTAGGGCTGTTGGCTCATGACTTCCGCAATCAGGCGATCGACCGGCGCAATGCCGCTTTTCTTTACGCAGTGGCCGAACACCTTGGCTCGATGCACATCCCACGCAGCCAGATAGGTCCACGCGCCTTCTCGCAAATATTCGTGTTCGACTCTGGTGGAACGACCAGGCGCGGGAGCCAGCGTAGGTTGCTTGCGGCGGCGCGCTTGAATACTGCTTTTTTCGTCCGCCGAGATGACGAACTCCCGGGGATTTAGAGGGCGTCCCTGCCAACACGATTATACAGATCCAGGATGCGCCCAGCCTTGGCAGCGAAATCGGGGTCCCGTGGGAAGATCCAACTGCGATGTCTCCAAGGGCGAAGTGCATCGGCGCTGAGCCAGCGCCACAAGGTCGCTCCACTAATCTCCGCTATCAGTCCCTGGGTGATCACTTCGCGGCGGATCTCGGAGAGGGATAGCCGGGAAAGCGGAAGCTGCAAACGATGTGGAAGTTCACAAGCGAGCGCCTTAACTTGGACGACGACGCTGGGGGGGGGAAAGCGGGCGGGACGCCCGCCTCGAGGTTGCGACTCAAGACCGGGAAGGCGCGCCAGGGCGAATCTCTTGCGCCACTTGCTGACAACCTGGCGTGGGGTGTCCAAGCGAGCGGCGATGACATCGTTGGAGAGGCCTTCCGCAGCGAGCAGCACGATCTTCGCGCGGATCACATCGCAATACGGTTACGTATACTGGCGTGCCTGAGCTTCCAGTGCGAGGCGCTCTTCCCTGGAGAGAACTATCGCAAATGGGCTTTCTCTCGGCACGAAGGAGCAATCTTCTTAATGCCAAGCATGGCAGATCTCGCCTCGTAAAGACTACATCACTAATCTGGTTTTGTTCTCCTGCCGATCAAGCCGGTCAGAGTGTCCCAATGCCGTCCGCCAAGAAATTGCGGAGACTCCGGCGCGACTGGCGAAAAAGTGACCCGTCACGTCCGGACTCACCAAAGCACGAACGGCGGGTTCAACCCATTTCAACAGGAAACATTACCCTGCTGATGCGGTGCTTCAAACCTTCTAGCTGTGCCGGTCTCAGGGTTTTTACCCCGGCCAATTTCAGGGAGGCACCGGATTGTGCAGGTCGACGAAAGCTTCATATGCTGCCGAGGGGGATGCCCGCTGGGAGCTTAGCTTGCTCGCTGGTGAAGGTTTGCTAGCATCTCCAAGTCCAGCGTTGACCGTGAGGAGTTGAATGTGATCCGTTGGCGCGAGCGATTCGCACCGCATAGGGAAGTACTCGTGGAATCCGAAGAACCCGTATTCGCGCGGGACCGAACGGCTTATAACGCCCGCGTGTGTGGTGGCAACGCGGGCGATGGCACCCATCACTGGCATGGCTGGATCGAGTTCGCGCCGGTACATGGTGGGCCAGTAATCCGTACTCCGCGCGAAACGACGCAGCCTGACAGAGCCAACACACTACGGTGGGCGAGGGGGTTGACACCCGTGTATTTGGAAGGTGCGCTTGGCCGCGCGCTCCACTGGCGTCTCGTCGAAGTCGGGCCATTGGGCCCTCTCACACTCGCACGTGAGACGCCAAGCCGCCCCGCAGCCCCGCTGCCAAAGTCGGTCCGCAAGCCTGCTCGCAAACGTCACCCCGTACGGAAACGTGTAGCGGAGCCGCAGCAGCGGCGCAGGCGGCAAGTCACCGGGCTGCCGGCTACCGGGTTTGCGCGTGTGGGTGGGATGGACGATCTCAAGAGTGAGATTCGACGCATCGTCGAGATCGTGTACGTCCGGCAGGAGGAGGCGCATCGTTATGGTGTCGTCCGAAACGGGATTCTTCTTTATGGTCCCCCTGGCTGCGGCAAGACGTTCTTTGCACAGGCGATGGCCGAGGAGTTCGGCTTGCACCTGCTCCGCGTTCCGCTCGAGAGTGCCATTAGCAAATACGCGGGTGGCGCACCCGATGCAATTCAGCGCCTCTTTCACGAAGCCCGCTCCAGGACACCTTGCCTGCTCTTCTTCGACGAGTTCGATGCGATTGCCCACAAGCGGGAGGACGGCCCGACGCTTGACATGCAGCAGATGGTTGATGCATTGCTCCAGCAGTTGGACTCCCATCGAGAGACGCCGGGGCTCTTGATCGTTGCGGCGACCAATCGGTTCGAAGACCTGGATCCTGCAGTCGTTCGCGAGGGGCGCTTCGATTACAAGGTCAGGATCGATAATCCTGACTTCGATGCGCGGCTAGCAATTCTGCGAACCCTGATCAGCGGACGGCCGCATGTCCGCCAGCTCCGTACGGCCGAGTTGGCCAAGGATTTGGAGGACTTCTCCTCCGCGCGGATTCGTAGCATTGTAGACGAGGCTGCCTTGGCGGCGATGGAAGCAGGTCACCCGATTCGCAGCGAACACCTGCGTGCCGCGTATCGGGCGAACGTCACCGCGAGCCGGTACGGCGGCGTGAAACTTGGCTGGGACGATCTCATCCTGCCCGCCGACGCCAAACGGAAGCTCCAACTCATCAAGAAGGTTATTGAAAATCCGCAGGTCGTCCGTGAACTCGGCATTGCGCCTCCGTCTGGGATCCTTTTGTCCGGTCCTCCGGGTGCCGGCAAGACGACTATCGCCCGCGTGCTGGCGTCGGAGACGGATGCGTCGTTCTTCACAGTCACCGCCGCTGACATCTTCTCCAAGTGGCTAGGCGAGTCAGAGCAACGAGTGAAGGAACTGTTCGCGCGGGCCCGCACGCGGGTGCCGGCAATCATCTTCATCGACGAAATCGACGCCGTAGCGGAGCGCCGTGGCGAAGGTGACTCGGGGGCCGACCGCGCCAAGGACGCCGTTGTGAACATGTTTCTCGCAGAGATGGACGGTCTAGATTCGTCGACGCGCGTCTTCGTGATCGGCGCGACCAACCGGCCCGAACTGCTCGACGAAGCCTTCCTGCGGCCGGGACGACTCGGGGAGCGGATCGAAATCCTCCTGCCGGACTTCATGGGACGTAAGGCGATGTTGGAACTCTTCTCGAAGAAGATGCGGCTGGCACCGTCGGTGGACCTGGAACTCCTCGCGGCTCAGACGGAAGGCGCCACTGGCGCGCTGCTGAAGGGGTTGTGCACGCTCGCCGGCCGCAATGCACTTGTACGTGAGCTCGACGCCTGCGGCGTCGCGCCGGAGGTCAGCGAGGTTGGGCCGGCTGTTACCCAGGAGGACTTCGAGAAGGCCTACCGAGAGCTCTCGTCGCACGACGCTCGTCCTCGGCAGATCGGCTTTAAACCGCCAGAGGAGAGCGCACTACGAGCGAGCCCTTGAATACCGGAGAGTCCCATTCGTCCCTGTCAAAAACGCGGCCCGACTTAGGACTTTCGCACTGAGCTTCTCTACCGCGCAAGACCCCAGAAAAACGACAGAAAGCCTTCTCGATTCGGCTGTCTCTGTGCCATCCTGACGCCCCATGTCAGGCTTCTTCCACAACGCAGTACGCTCATGCACTTCGTTCTTTGGCTTCGTTTTCGATTTGATGGGCGATGGACTTCGTTTCCTGTGTCTGACCGTCCGTTCGCATTCAGCCCTCAGCGCCGAAGTCCTGTTTCTACGAAAACGTCTACCCTTCTATGAAGAACGAGAGACGCAACCACGAAGATTAACCAACTCCGCGCGTCTCTCACTCGTGCTTTGGTCTCAACTATTCGACTGGAGGAGCGCTTTGGTGATCGTCAAGCCGGAGCCGCTCGTCGGCTGGCATCGCAGAGGTTTCAAGCTGTTCTGGAAGTGGAAATCGCGGGTTGGCCAGCCGCGCCTGCCTGAAAACATCCGCAAGCTCATCATACGTATGGCTGGAGAATCCGACCTGAGGGGCCGGCGCGGGTAGCAGCCGGAGCTGTCGGTGAAGCTCGGCAACTATGTTTCCCCGCATACGGTGCGGACCTATTGGCCTCCGGAATCCGGTCCATGCGGACCGCACAGAACCTGCTTACGGCGCTGGAGGATGTTCGTCCGCAATCATGCTCAGTCCATTGTGGCCTGTGATTTCCGCGAAAGTTAAGGAGTTGAAACCTGATCTTGTCCTTCTCGATGTCAATATGCGGTGTTGAACTGCGTTGGAGTTGCGTATGAGATACGCCGAATCGCACCCTTCACGAAAATCGTATTCTTCACGATCCACGACTCTCCCGACGCCTTGACCGCAGTTCGACTGTGGGAGTAGGTGCCTTTGGGCCCAAATCCGCTGCCGGAACCGAATTGATTCCAACGCTGAAAATGGGGCGGCTTCGGACTGGGCTTGACGGGGGTAAGACGCTGATAGAAATCCTCTCCCTGGCTGGCCGAGGCACAATGGTGACCGTCGCGAAATGGAGGGAACAACCTGGTCGCTAGGACTGCGTTGGCCAATTACCTGCTTGTATGAGCAACTCCAGTCCAATGCAAATGTGCTGCTAGCGAAGGAGCGCCAGTAAACCACACGCGCCTCAGCCCAGAGGTCGCTTCTGAGAGAGCTAATCAGCAGGCAGCTTCCCGGCTGCCAAATCTGATAGGTAATCACGCGAGCGCCATGAGGACTGATGTCTTGCGTGCGAGTAGATTCAGAGGACTGACTGCATGGTTCATTGCGGGCGCGTGCCCGGTTACTCCTGATCGGGCGCGGGGACAATTGTTGCGACCCCGAGACCAACCGGGCTCTTGTTTTCGCCAAGACGGCGAACAGCCAAGACCAATTCGCCAAACGAGCATTTGGAGACAAAAGCGTCCGCTCCTATTACTCGCGCCGCTGCCGAAATCACGGCTTCATCATGGACGGTGAAGAACACGATCTTTACGTTCTGGAGGAACTGCCGGATTTCATACGCCGCCTGAACGCCTGTGAGGTCTGGAAGCGAATAATCGAGCACAATAATATCGGGTCTTAACCGCTTGGCTTCCTCTAGCGCTTGGTTCCCATTCACCGCCTCGCAAACGTCAAAACCCTCATTCGCGAGGAGATTCGGGCGCGTTTTCGGGAAGTTTCTTGTTGGTCTACCAACAGTATCCGCGCCATAGCCCTGACCCATCCCGAGGAAATCGTCCAGATTCGAAGGGGCAAAACCATACGGTATTTACGGTAGTCCCTGGGCTTTTGAGGACCAGCAGTCATAACCCACTGTTACGTTCAGGTCGCCTGAAGAAGCCGGGGCCGGGGATAGAGTAGGCTATGTCCCTGATTGCGCAGATTTAGGCGGGTAGGTATTTTATGCTGGGATGGATGTGGTCGGGCCCACCGACCTAGCCTTGCCCCGAACCGACGTGCTGACATCAGCCACCATTCTTGTTGTAGATGACGAGTTTGTTCGCCACACCTTGCGTTCGCTTCTTGCGCAACAGCCACTGGAAAATCTATGAGGCTGAGAACGGCAAGGTGGCGGCCTGCGAGATACGCCAACACACTCCGCAAACCAAGGTCATCCTGATTCGTAGCCATTACACACCAGAGGAAGCCGCAATGCTCGCTCGCTTGTTCGCCGATGGCGCCTTCATTCAGAAATCGGAAGCCGGCAAAGGGAACCGTGCCTTCTCGGTGGATACGGCCGCTGCCATCTTTCACGCAGTAGCTGATGGTTTTCTTGTAACGTCGAGCCCAACGTAATACATACTCTGCATGGGGGAGCCTCCTTGGTTGTATCTGAATTTGCGGGGTCGCTGAGTTCAGCGCTTCTACACCAAGCGCTCCTCCACGACTTTATTCATTCGAACATATCGAGAGTTGGCCGACTGGCTTGCGTCATTACCAGCCTCTCAACTCTTAGAATCTTTGACAGGCTGGAGTAGCTCGCGTAATCTAAGTGGCACTTATTACTGGGCTTTGGGAGGCGGCAAATGCGTCCCGGGCACGTCCGAGGCCCACACCGTTCACGCCATCCGCTGATCAATAGAATCTCTGAGTCTGCCCAGAGGGGCGGCTCCGTGTGGTGCTGTCGCTGGCGAATGTGCCGGAGAAGTCCGTCCGCCCACGGCCTCGACCGAGCCTCAGAAAAGGAAGGTCTACCATGAATCAGACCAACAAGCTCAAAGTACACACTAAGCCACGGCCCCACCAGTCGACCGACGCGGAAAGCAAGGAGGTCGCCCGGGCCTCCCAACCGAAGACGACACAGAAGACTAAGAGAGGGCGCGGCTTCGATCCCCAAGTGTTTCTTGCCACCGTCGGCCTGAAAAGAACGATTACGCAGTGCCCACCCGACCACAAGATCTTCTCGCAAGGCGACCCGAGCGATGCTGTTTTCTACATTCAGAAGGGCCGGGTGAAGCTCACCATCATCTCCGAACAGGGCAAGGAAGCGGTCATCGCAATCCTAGGCGCGGGTGACTTTCTGGGTGAGGCATGCCTAACGGGTCAAATGGTACGCGTGGCTTCGGCTACGGCGATTGTGCCTAGCGCTATACTTAGAATTGAGAAGGGCGAGATGCTGCGCGTGCTGCAAAAGGAACGCGCGCTTTCCGGCCTTTTCATATCGTATCTACTCTCACGCAATGTACGCATCGAGGAGGACTTGGTCGATCAGCTTTTCAACTCCACTGAGAAACGGTTGGCCCGGACTCTCTTATTGCTGGCCCGCTACGGTAAGGAAGGCAACCCCGAAACGGTCGTTCCGGAGATAGACCAGGAAACTCTGGCGGAAATGATCGGAGTGACGCGCGAACGGGTTAATTTCTTTATGAATAAGTTCAGGAAGCTGGGCTTCATTGACTACAACGGCGAACTGCAAGTTCACAGCTCCCTCCTAAATATTGTCCTCCACGAATAGGTTAGACTGCGGCTGAGAGTCACCTCCCAAGATCAGCGAAAGTCCACGCCAGACCAATGTGTGAAATATTTCGCAGACAAAAGAACTAGCTTGAGATAGAGAGCAGGATGATGAACTCTCATTCTTTGGAAATAATTCGGGTTCAACGCGTCGCTGGCGATTCGAGCGGGAGTGGGATTGTCAGCTAGAATCCTTATCGTGGACGATCACTCGGCGGCGCGAACCACCATTCGCTCGCTTCTCGACTGGCATTCCTTCCAAGTCTGCGGTGATGCTAAAAATGGTAAAGAGGCCATCGAAAAAGTCATCGAGTTGAAGCCGGATATCGTTCTTCTTGACGTCAACATGCCGGTGATGAATGGCATCCAAACAGCCTATGAGATACGTCGAATCGCGCCGTCCACAAAGATTGTCTTCTTCACGGTTCACGATTCTCCACAATTTGTGAGTGCAATGCATGTTTTCTCGAATGACTTCGTATCGAAGTTCGCGGCTGGAACTGAATTGATTCCCACGCTGAATCGCCTCTCCGGAATCGCAGGCGCTAAGCCGCCCGATCGATCAACAAAATCGCGCCGTGCCACAACGGCGTAGCCATCCAGGAGGGCTTAATGCAACTCCGCTACTTAATTGTGGACGACGTTTTTGATGAAGCGGCTCCTGGGCGCCTTTTTGCGATGACAGAACCGTCCCTCCTCTCAAGGGGAAGTATCGGCCACATCTGCAGATCCGTGAGAACTTCAATACCACGGATGCATCGAGCCAGCCGTTCTCGGCTTCGCTGAAAAGAATCTGTAATGCTTCCTCAGCAGGGAGCGCTCCCCGGTAGGGACGGTCGGTAGTCAGTGCATCGTAAATGTCCGCGACCTGCAGAATTCTCGCTTTCAACGGAATGGCTTCTCCGCTAAGGCCATCTGGATATCCGCTCCCGTCCATTTTTTCATGATGATGCCGTATCACCGGGAGAATGGAGCGTAACGACTTGAGAGGCGCGCAGATGTTTTCTCCAATAACCGAATGCTCCCGCATGATTCTTCTTTCCTCCGCATTCAGAGCCCCGGGTTTAAGGAGGATGCTTTCTGGAACAACGATTTTCCCTATGTCATGAAGCCAACTGGCGATGCGGAGTTCCTGCAGGTCTTCTTCTCCGAAACCCAGACTTTCTCCCAATTGCTCCGCGTATGCCACAAGGCGCTCCGAGTGGCCGTTCTTCATGTTATGTTTTGAATCGACGCTCCCCGCCAGCGCCAACATAGCGGACTTGGTTTGCTCATCCATGTAGTTCTTGAGGCGCAAGAGAGTCTGGCTGCGGCCTGGCGTATCCCAGAGCGATGGAGGGGTAGCCCAAATTTCCATTGCTCCGGCCGCCGTATCTACATCGCACTTCTGGTCCTGCAGGAAGGATTTCAATTCTTCACGATGCGCCGAAGCAATATTCGCTAGCCAGATCGCCGGATTCATGCTTCCCTCGCTATCCGTCCGTGCTAGGAGGGTCGAATTACGCCGCTCCCTGCGCGAAAATGAAATTTTGTGAAGGATTGGACTTGCCAGCGATCTCCAACCCCTGCGCGGAGCACCCTGCCTCCGGTTCTCGGGGACGAGAAGGAATGAGGTGAGCCAGGCAGAATCCAGTAAGCTCGTGGAGTTCCAAAACGGGGCCCAATTAAGTGACTAAGAATTCGGGTATTGCGGCGCAGTTCGCCAGACAAGTGCTCCGAATGCCAGGAATAATCTTCATAGCGCCTGCAGTGTTTACCTGATGCCACCCGTCCGCCCTTAGGGGAAAAGTGATTACCTTCAATTCGAACGTAAGCATGATGGCGTCGATCTAAGTAGGCTCGCCCGGTCATAAGAAGACAGAGGAGAGGACCTTAAGGCAACCGTGCAACGCGCGGTAGAGATGGCGACCCCCAAATTTTGGACGTTCCATTTCGATAACAAATGCTGCTGTCGCACCGACTAGCATACCCAGGATCGCAAAGCCAATGTTCCTGTACGTGAACAAGAACGTAACTCCGGCGATGTTGATCGCATGGAGAGAACCCCCGGCCAAAGCCCTGCTCGTGGCAACCCCAAACCGCAGGAGGCTTGGAACTACGATCCCCGTGATGAACAAAGTCATCGCCAACTCAATTAGCAGTTGAAGCAGGGATAAAGTATTTTGCCTCTTCATATTGGCGGTTCTCAGCCTCACGATGACTTTTTCAAGGAATCTCGTTCTCGCAGAACGACAAAAATCTCGTCGATCCCTTCTGGCGCAAAGTAAGTTCATATCTCTTTCCCCTTTCTTAGACCGTCCGCTCTCCAGCGGCAGCTCCCGCTACACCTGGTCTGTTGAGTAAGGGAATCTGGGGACTGGAAAAATATAGGCGGGCAGAAACCAACAAGCCAAAAGGATTCCGGATGAAAATCAATTCACCTTTCGCTGTTTCGGGCATTCAGAATCTGCGAGTCCCAGCGATTTGTTCACTTCTGTGCGTTGGCTTCGGATGAGCGAAGGAACAGGCGGCACTGAATTACTGTCTCAGGATGAGCGTACACTGGCCATGCTGGCCACGTTCTGCAACTCGTCGGCTGGTCGATCGCACCGCTAAATGTTTTGAGAGGATAGGAGGTTGCGCGTTTCAGAAGCTGGCGGCGTTTCTAACATGAGCCGCACCAACGAATAGTCGCCACCTCAGGCCGTTAGTTAGGAGGGGCGGAGCCAAGAATCGCCTCCGCCAAGATTTCTGGGACCGGGCTTTGCCCATTGCTCTCTATTGTTCTCGCAGTCCGCCTTTCGGACCGGCCAGTCAGCCCAGGCATAAGGTACCAGCCTCTATCGTTGCCCTTATCGATTGCCGGTTGAGCTGGGTCAGGATAAGCATTGGAGGAGCATGGGGCTCAGTTCTGATCCCTTCCGCTGGCCATTAGGCGTTGCTCTCCAGACTCATTTGCAAAATCAACGGCCTCTCTAAGCAGTCTTCGTCGGTTGCGCGCGTCGGATGGCAGAGAGAAACTCGGAAATCGGCATAGTCTTGAGCAAATAAGTGTCCGCACCACAGTCCGCTGCGCATCGGCGATAGGCTTCGCTATCCCAGGCCGACAGGAGGAGGACCGTCGCACCCGCTAAGCTTTCCTTGATGCGGCGGGTCGCCTGCAGGCCGTTGGTGCGGGGCATATCGATGTCCATAAGGATGACATCAGGCTTGAGTTGGTGAGCTAACTGAACGCCCTCTTCGCCATCTGACGCTTCGCCTACCAACGTCAAGTCCTGCTGTTCCTCCAAGATTCGCCGGAGGAGTCTACGATATTCGTTGTTATCATCGACGATCAGTACCCTCATGGTTTTCAGACTTCCGAGAGGGAATGGAAACGGTTCCATTACGACTGTTACGGGTTTATATGACAAGTGGGCGAAGTCTGCCTTTTCGGCTCAGGCGAATCCCTTAGTACTCTAGAATTCCACCGATAAATGAACCAACCGACGCAATACCGGTGCTGGACCAATTCGCCGTTCCTAAATCGCGTCTATACGTGGTCCGCGACGACTTGCGAGGCGGATCGTCTTCGGATAGGTCAGTCAGCACCATCGGCACACGATCGGGGAATTCAGCAACGATGCGCACTTAGCCGCCCATTGCTTGGACCGTTTTTCGGAGTGTCGAAAGCAGTAGATCGCTGCGTTTTTCGAGCCGTGAAACGCTATCCTGGGTGATTCCGAGAGTCTTGGCAACGCGGGCCTGCGTGAGCTTGCGGGCCTTTCGCAGATCACGCAAGCTCATTTCCTCTGCGATTATCGCGGCCGCACGGTTCTCTACCTTCTTTCGCTGCGCGGCATTCAACTTTCCAATCTTGTCGCGAATGTTCACAGACATAGCTATTTCCTTTCCCTCTTTAGCCGGGCAAGATGAGCGCAAGAATTAGTATGAGGTGCTCGAAGCGTCGAACAAACAAAACGAGATCACTAACTGGCTGATGTGGTTTGCGGGTGTCGCAGTCGAAGCGCAACGCCGCACAATCACAATGGCGGAATTTCTGATCGACAAGACGAAGCTGCGGGATCGGCTGAAGGGGCAGCTCAATGAACAACAGGAAAAGGCACTTCAGCGTAGGTTCCGGGAAGGCCCGGAAGGGTTCCGAGGCGGGCTTACAGCTGGAAAATATAGCACCATCACCGGGGCCTCACCGGCGACGACTACACGGGACCTGGCGGATCTGGTTGCCATACCCACGAGAGTGATCGGCAACTGCTTCTGCACATGGCCCGGAAGATGGCCGATCAGAAATCCGCTTAGAGCTTAAGATCGAGTTCGTGCGCAATGATGCACTACGGTCTCTCATGTATTGTTAGAAATAAAGCCGAATCCGAGAATGGACCTGCTGATTCAAGTGATTGAGGCCCAACCTCCCCTGAGCCTCGCGTCCCCGAATAAAACGAAAAGGAGCTTAGGTTATGGCTTGGTGGTATGAACTTCGTGGGGCGGAGAACCGATTGGTCGAGTTGAGACGTGGCTTTGCGACTGAACAGGAGGCTCGGGAAGCCGCTGAGCGAGCAGTGACGAAGCTTAAGTCCATTGCCTACCCGAAGGAGATCGAAACCTTAACAATGGTAATAGGAGCCGATCCCGAGAGAATGAAGGCCGCAACTGATCTAGATTGAGATTCGCTAGCTCCCGCACGCACGCGGAATCACTTCGACGAGCGTCTCGACAAAATGCGGGAGGGTTCTCGCGCTTCTACGTATGGTCGGAGAGCCTCCGTCATGAGCGCATTCAAGCCCTTCGTCAGTTTCATGAGGTCTGTGGTCAATCCGACCGGAGCAGCGGGCATTTGATCACTGGCCATCA
>QHYQ01000276.1 GCA_003224175.1 Acidobacteriota bacterium | reverse complement strand
TTTCGGCGAAGAATTTCTCGCAAAATACAATCGTCCCGGACCGCGCTACACGAGTTATCCCACCGCTCCGGTCTGGAACGATGCCTTCGGCCCTGCTGATCTCGAGCGCGTACACGAAGAAGCCGAACGTGTAAGCACACCAGTTTCTCTGTACATGCATATTCCCTTCTGCGAAAGTCTCTGCCTCTTTTGCGCCTGCAACGTAGTCATTCAGAAGAACAAGAGCGTCGCACCGCCGTATCTCGACGTTTTAAAACAGGAGATGAAGCGCATCAGCCGTAGCGTCTCGAAGAGTCGCCCGGTTGTGCAATTCCATTGGGGCGGCGGAACACCCACCTATTTGACGCCCGCGCAGATGGAAGATTTGTTCGGTTTCACTGCGGAGAGATTCTTATTTGCTCCCGATGCGGAAATCGGCATCGAAGTCGATCCGCGAGTCACCAGTGTGGATCATTTGGAGACGCTCAGCCGCCTCGGCTTTAACCGCCTGAGCATGGGCATCCAGGACTTCGATCCCCAAGTGCAACGAGCCGTAAAGCGTGTGCAGCCCCTCGAGATGACCTCGGAATTGATTGCCCGCTCCCGCGCGCTTGGTTTCGAGAGCATCAACGTCGACCTGATTTACGGGCTGCCTTACCAGACGGTCGATCGCTTCGCGCGCACCGTGGATGAAGTGCTGGCTCTTGCACCGGATCGCATCGCTTTATTCAGCTATGCCCACGTGCCTTGGATTCGCAAACAGCAAGGTTCGCTGGCCGGCTCTCTGCCGGAAGGAATGGAAAAATTCCGCATCTTCTGCGCGGCCATTGAGAAGTTCCTGCGCGCGGGCTATCAGTATATTGGCATGGACCACTTCGCCAAGCCCGGCGACGAACTGGCCATCGCTCAACGCCAGCGCAGCCTGCACCGCAATTTTCAAGGCTACACGACGAAAGCCGGCGCAGACCTTTACGGAATGGGCGTTAGCGCCATCAGCGCCATCGGATCGACGTACGCCCAAAATTATCGCGAGCTGCCCCGCTATACAGAAGCCATCGAGCAGCACGGTATCGCCACCATGCGCGGCTATCGCCTCAGCGAAGACGACCGGCTGCGTCGCGCCCTGATCACGCGTCTGCTATGCCACGCCGTCATCTGCAAGGGCGAAATCGGCCGCGAGTTCGGCATCGACTTCGACGATTATTTCGCACCCGAACTGGCGCGGCTGCGTCCACTTGTGGAGGACCGGCTCATCGAATTCGGCGACGACGAAATCCGCGTGACGCTTTTGGGCCGCATCTTCATTCGCAATCTGGCCATGATTTTCGACCCCTACCTCGAGAAGCAGCGCCTCGCCGAGCAACCTCTCTTCTCGAAGACGCTTTAGCGTCCTTCGCTCCTCTTGTGGCCACCGCTTCCACAATCCTGGTCATCGGCGGCGGCATTTCCGGGCTGGCCTGCGCCTGGCGCTTGCGGCAACTGGGTCAGCCAGTGCTCCTGCTTGAACGAAGCCGCTGCCTTGGCGGCATCATCGATACGGTGGAGCAAGACGGATTCCGCTTCGACATTGGCCCGCAGAGTTTCACGAATACCCAAGCTTTGTCCGAGTTGATCGGTGAGCTTGGTTTGGGCAGCGAAATCCTGCGGGCCGACCCTCGTGCCCCGCGCTACATCTTGAAACGCGACCGTCTCGTTCCAGCGCCATTGAGCCCGCCACGGCTCTTACTCACCCCACTGCTCGGCGCCCGAACTAAGCTGCGCATCCTCTCCGAGCCATTTCGGCGCAGCCGGCCTCCTGATACAGACGAGTCCGTCGCCGCGTTCGTCAAGCGAAAATTCGGTGCGGACCTCCTGGCAAATCTCGTGGCTCCTTTTGTCTCCGGAATCTGGGCCGGCGATCCCGAAAAGCTGAGCCTTGCCAGCGCCTTTCCCAGCGTGCGCCTGCTCGAGCAACGCTACGGCAGCGTCATTCGGGGAGCCATGACGCAGCGGCGCGAAAATGGCGGCAATCGGCCTTCTCTCTGCAATTTTCGCGCTGGTCTGAAGACTCTGGCCGCCGCACTCGCCACGAAGTTGGGCGATTCATCCCTTACAGAAGCCGAGATCACAGCGATTCGTCGCGCGCCTGCGGCAAGCCGCCGATTTGAAGTGGCCTACAAACTCCAAGGCGCGACGCAATCGCTAAGCGTTGCAGCGGTCGTCCTGGCCACTCCTGCCGACGAAACCGCTCGGCTGCTGAACGGCATTGAGCCGGGATTCGGCGAGTTATTAGCGCGAATCGAATATGCCAGTTTGGCACAAGTCTCGGCGGGCTATGGTCTTGAGCAAATCAACTACCGCGACGCCGAAAAAGGACTCAAGGGCTTCGGCTTTCTTGTTCCGCGCAGCGAAGGGTTGCGGCTGCTGGGAACGGTTTGGAATTCCTCGCTCTTCCCTGGCCGCGCTGCGCAAGGAATGGCCAGCTTCACGAGCTTTTTGGGGGGCATGACTGATCTCGAGATAGCTTCCTACAGCCCGGAGCGAATCGGTGCGATTGCGCACTCGGAGCTCTCCTCCGTGCTGGGCGTGACAGGCGCGCCCGTCGCACAGCACGTCTCGCGCTGGCAACGTGCCTTGCCGCAGTACAATATCGGCCATCAAGGCACAATTTCCGCTCTGCGAGATCTCGCCGCGCGCACGCCTGGCATCTTCCTCGCCGGTAATTATTTCGAAGGCCCATCTATGGGCGCATGCGTCGAGCATGCCAACGAAATCGCCCGTCACGTCGCGCGTTTCTGTTCCGTGGTGCCCTGACCCGCGGCAGCTTCTCCGCTCATTAGGCCCTATTCGCACGGTGGGCCAGCCGATACTTTCGCCGCACCAGCGCTTCGCGGAAGCGCCGTCGGTCTTCGGGCGTCTCGCAGATCACCGGAGGCACCGGCTTTGGCTGGTGGTTCTCGTCCAGAGCCACGAACGTGACGTAGGCGCTGGTAGTATGCTTCTTCTCTCCGGTCAAGATGTCTTCGGAAAACACCTTCACGCCGATCTCCATCGATGTGTGGAAGGCGCGGTTCAGGCTCGCCTTCAATGTGATTATCTCGCCGATACGGATTGGATTGCGAAAATCGATGTGATCGACCGAGGCGGTTACGGCCATCGAACGGCAGTGCCGGTGCGCCGTTATTGCCGCCGCGATATCCACCAGGTGCATGACGCGGCCGCCCAGGATATTTCCGAAGACGTTGGCATCCTGCGGGAGCACGACCTCCGTCATTTCCGTCCGCGAGGCGCTGACGGATTTTCCCTTCAACCCTTGCGTAATCGTCGTGCTCTTTTTCTTCGGCACCGAGCTCCTCCATGCCGTCCGGACCTATCTCTTCCGGGCGCAATTCCTTGCCCTGGACCCGATTTTGTCGCTTTCAGAATGAGCGGCTATAATACGCGTTTGCGAGTGCCGGCCCAACTCACGCCATGACCGAACCCATGAAGAAATCGCGCCGTGCCTTGCTCGAGGAATTCCTGGCCGCCCATCCGCATGACGCGTTCGCGCGCTACGGATTGGCCATGGAATGCGCGAACCAGGGGGATGCCGCCGCGGCCATAGAGAACTTTGAGAAGCTGCTGGCTGAAAATCCCAATTACGTTGCCGGTTATTTCCAATACGGCCAGCTCTTGGCCCGCCTTTCGCGAACGGCAGACGCCAAGCGCACTCTCAGCGAGGGTATCCAAGCGGCTCGCAGAAGCGGCGACCAGCATGCCGGCTCGGAGATGGAAGCGGCCCTGGCGCAGTTGCCGGCGTCATAAGCTCCCTCTAATTTCTGCGATG